>JAYVPE010000385.1:0-4837 GCA_043757575.1 Pirellula sp. | reverse complement strand
GCGAACTTGCACGTCATCCTGCGCATTGACCAGTACCGGGATCGCAGCATCTTCGTAAAGCTGCAGTCCCGGTTTGATAGAATCCACGTCAACCATCGGAATTGAAACGCTAACGGTTGGCGCGATATCCTCGATATCCGTCGCAAGGTAATTGAAAACGGTGAGGCCAGTGGGAGTGCCAAAAAATCCCAGGCCACCGGCCAATTCGATAGCCGTTGCATCGCCATCGACTGCCGTAAGTAATGCTGCCGTATTGTTAGCATCCGACGTGTCGAGCAAAACGATTCGCGAAAAAGCATCCGCTCCCACGATGCCGGCGCTTAAACCGATACCGATCCCAGAGCCATTGAGTGCAAAGTGCTGAAGCGGAAGCTGGGCTCCAGGTCCCACGTCGGGTCCACTAATCAACTTCAGATTGTTTGGATCGGAAACATCCACCGTCGAATAACCGCCGCCGATTCCGCTAGGATTTCTATATGCCGACACATACGCGATGTTGCTGCCAACAAACAATTCTACACCTCCTACTTCATTTGCCGACAACAACTGTACGGTAGGTCCTGATATGTCATAGATTTGCAGAATAGAGGTCGTGAGCGTCGCTTCTTCCAGCAGATAAAGATGACGGCCTTCAACGACCAGACTTCGTAAGGCGCGCGTGGTTGAAAAGAGATCAATCGTCCTTGTTTCCAGGACTTCACCGGTGCGTAAATAAATCGCCGAGAGAGAGTTATTCCCCGCAACGAATGCGACTCCCAAACCTACCGCGACATGGTCGCCTCCGATGTTTAAAGTTCGAAGGACGCTCGCGTTATTGACATCGCTGATGTCGATTAGAGTCGTTCCGGATGGATTGACGGCAACTGCAACTCCAACCGAAGGATCGATGCCAATTTGCATCGCTCGTCCTGGAAGCATCAATCGATTGAGTAGGATCGGCTGAATCGCCCGAGTTACATCGACCAGTGAAAATCTGCCATCGTCGGTTGCCACGTACGCGATCAATCGCGATGGGTCATTCGAAGCAACTTGGACATCCAGGTCTTGTACGCTTCTGCTGAGTGGTAGTTTGGCAATGATACCCGTCGGCAATAGGCGACCTGCGAGCGGATTCAGACCCTGTTGAATCGCCGCAAAGTCATCTAGCCCATCGCCATCGGTATCGACTTTGTTGGGTGAAGTACCGATCACGAATTCAATGTCATCTGGTAAACCATCGCCGTCCGTGTCGGGTTCCGTACTGGGCAAGAAAAGTGGATTGGGTAAATTCGTCTTTACTCCTGAGTTTTCAGATTGTCCGTACCCGTGTGATATTAACCCAGACACAGGATCGAAAATGCCCAGATGATAAGGACTACGGGACGGCAAAAACAGTTCAACCCGCCCCTGCCGGTTTGATATTGCGCGAACCGCATTCTTCGCTGATCCGAGGGGCTCAATCACGACAAAATCACTTCCAAAAACTGCGCCATTAGCCGGAGCATCTACAACACCGGTCCCCACGATTCCAAGCGATACCGTTGCACGTGTCGGATCATCGGAATGGATTTCGATGCGGCCTCGTTGCAGCCCAGAAGCACTCGGAGAAAATCGAACATTTAGCGAAAGGGTATTTCCTGGCTGGAGAACCAGCGGCAGAGGTCCGAGTGTCTCGATCTGAAACGTTGACAGGCCACTTGCCTCTCGTATTTGAGATATTGTTAATGGCTTTGCACCGTCGTTGCTAATTCGATAAACGTTTGATATCGCAGTACTCTTGCCAACCTTTCCACCACCGACATTGACATTTTCGGTTTCCACAGCAATATGCCCACTGGATGCAATAGTAACTCCGCGAATCGGAATTCGAATTACCTTCGAACCAAGCGAATTGCTGACGATTTCCATAGTCGTGGAAATGGCTCCTGCTTTCGTCGGACTGAAAGTAATCGTCACTGGCTCCATCGGAAAAACGGTAGGTGGCGCGACGGTATCCAATGCCATGACAGTCAATGGCAACAAGCCATTGCTCAGTTGAAAACCAACCGATCCATTTTCGACACCAATTCTTGAAATGGTAACATTTTCTGTTCCTTCAGCGACAAGATAAATCGTGCGAGAAAGAGCCGCATCTCCCAAGCGAACCGTTCCGAAATCGATTTCCGAAACTCGTTCGGCCCGTTCGGATCCGAGAATGAGACTTCGATTCAGAACACCCAAAACCGGACCTTCGATGTGGGCTTGCTGAGAGTCGTGTTTCGGCCTACGAAGGTCATTGACTTCGAAAGAAAGGAAACTAACATAGTCATCATATGCTTGCATGAATTCCGCGTGCGTAATTGGCAGACCCATCGCTAACTTCGCGAAGGGTTGTCGGGTCGGCCCGAGAATGCCGAGCGCCGTGCCACTCGCACCATTACCCATTAGTGTCTGCCCGACATACGGTTCTACTGCCGATCTGACGTGAATGAGTCCTAAGTTGTGACCAAATTCATGCCCAATAATGTTGGCAATTGTGATAGCCACTCCGTCGAGGGTCGTGCTATTGGCCACTTCGATGATGCGGTCTAGATAGCCGTGAATATTTTGGGCTGCAGGCTGTCTCCAATCAAACGTGAAAGCAGCAGCCGTTTCATATTCTAGCTGTGGTTTCGATAGTAAACCTCTTGCGTTACGTACAAAGATATTCTCACCGGGCTGGTTAGCCCGTTCCTCGAGGAATCGTTCGTCATCGAGATACTGTGTCCCGGACGCTCTGGTTCCAAGTGTAACATTGGGTGGAACACCATCTTTGAATGCGTACGACCATTCGACGCCGCTGCCTGGGATTGACCCTCGAGTTGCATCAACCACTTGGAATGTGGAATTGGGCGCAAAGGTCCCGAAAATGCTCTTCAAATTCGTGGCTATTTTATCGTACAGACTGTCAACGACTCCTTGAAAGCCTGGAGCCGAGCTTCGTTTTCCCTGGGGAGGAGCACTTGGGAAATTGCTCTTGAATCCTCTGAAGTCGAGAAAGCTTGATTCATCGATTATTCTTGCAACCATGGTAGAGAACTCGTTTTTCGAAATGACCATGGTTGCCATTCCGACGGCTTTTCCAGCCAATTTAATATTGAATTCCTTCTGATCGGGCGAGACAAAGCGAAGCGTTCCATTTTTTGAACCTGGTTGAACAGGGTTGAATACTACTTTCTGTCGATCCAGGGAGAAATCGTCTATACCGTTCACTATGGCAGAAGTTGGTTTTGCCATCGGATCGCCCTTGTACTCAATATCAAGGGTATGACTTACACTTCGATCGGGCGCCGCAAAGGTCCGTATAAAGTCGATGCGACCTATATCGAAAGTCGCGCTCGAGCTTCCATTTCCGAATTCACTGCTTCCGTCGTCAATCCCTAGAGGCGAGTGCTGAGTGTCGGCCACATCGACGAATCGATAGATATAAAATTCAGCCGACGGAAGCTGACCGCTGACATCTTTCTTAATACCATTGGCGTCAATATAGGAAGCGGCTAAATGGATTTTCACGCCATGTAATTGATTATTTTGGTACGTAGAAATCTTGGACCCGTCGAGCAATTTTTTGGGCGATATGGGTATTTGCGCCTTCTGACCGGGAAGGATGGTGATCGATCGGGTCGTTAAGCCTTGGAGGAATACGTTGGACGCGATATCGTCCACGGAAATATCGATGATCAAAGGCCTCGTGCGAACTGAAGAACAGGCGTTTTGCGCGAACGATCGCGCATCGAAGTTAAGAAATTCCCAGACCTCGGCCGAATCCGAATCGCCATAAAACATTTTATCCTTTACACCCGTGCTCTTGAGAAAAGGTGCGCCATCATCTTCACCTTCTCCGCTATTCAGAAAAGTAGATGGTGAGCCCGAGGGAGGAATGTCGACCGGGTCACAAGGGCCGTCGGTTGGTGAACCTACCGGCGCTAAACCGTGCCAGCCTGGATGAGTGACACCGTTGTCTGGATCCGTCGTGACGGTTAATCCGTCGAATGATACAGTAGCTGTGCCATCGATTTCTAGTCGACCGGTGGTGTGATTGAAGGAGAGAAAGCTGAGCTTGGTACCGGGGGCGGCGTTAAAGGTGTTTGGTAAGGTAAGTTGCAATGGAACAGCGATCGTGGCTGCGCCGGGGGCTTGAATGGTGATGTCGAACGTGTGCTGTAAGATACCGGGAGGTAACATGTCTTTAACAAGTTCCGGTGGCACCGTGCTGAGGCCGATCTGTGGATTGGTAAGTGGCTGGCCGTCTTCACCGAGAATCGAGCCGGGTTGAACGGTGATCGTGAGCTGAGATCGCTGCAATGCGGTCAGATTCGGTGCGGAGATCGCGTCAACGCCCACTGTTGTGATGGTGCTGTTACTGACCGAAGTAAGAATCGATGACTGCAAACGAGGCAAGTATAACTCCGTGCGACTGAGGTGGGCCCGACGTTGATCCAATGTTCCCATCGTCCCCATGACCGTGTTGGCCCGTCCAATCTCTATCTCGAGATCCATGACCATCTCGGGCCAGAATATATTTGCGGGTGCATTCGTCGCTGTACGACCATCGACCGCTAACTTCACGCTGCTCGATGGGACCGCTGCAAATGAAAAATTGCCTAGAGCATCGGTGTATACGAACTGGTCTTCAAGTCCCAGAATATATACTTTTGCATGCGCAATCGGACTGAGGAACGCGTCATCGGATGTGAATAACACTCCGTCTGCGCCTGCTCGAATGTCGTCGAAGGTCATCGGCTTGAGATCCACGCCGGGATCGACCACTCGGCCCGAAAGCGAAGTGTTCGGGAGCGGCGTCAAGTTCACCGTCGAAAATGCAATCGTTTGATTTCCG
>JAYVPE010000384.1:0-4853 GCA_043757575.1 Pirellula sp. | reverse complement strand
AGTCGTTGCAACAAGTAAGTCCCGCCTGGCCGACAGGATCTACCTAGCTTTGGTAGCGTTTCTGTGGATTGCGACTGGCGCTGCGCTTTCAACTCGCATTCATTTAGTGTTTTCTTACGACACGCACGTAACCGTCACACCCGCGTTGGAAGTTCTCGCTGCTTCCAACTCCGCGTTGGTAATACTTGGGATTAGCGCTTTAGCTTTTCTGCTTTTTACGCGTTTGGGACCAGATGAAAACAGTTGGCGGTCAGGACTCGCTTTTGGATTGACAGCAACGTTGCCAATCGGACTGGACTTAGCGCGATGCTTGATCGACGGGTTACCTAATCCAGCACTTTGGGAAGTGGTTTGGTACGCAGTCTTTACTGGACTTGCTTTTGGCAGACTGGCGACATTGGACATCTCAACATCTCTGTTACCAATAGGGTTTTGGCGGTCCATTCTGTACGTCACCACGGCAAGCGCTTTCGGTTGGTGGCTGTTTCAAAGTCATTTGTATTATCAAGGGTTCCGTTTGGGATTCAACGACTTCGGCCATTTTACTCAACGCATTGCCAACACTGCTGCGGGTCGAGGTTTCTTGATGGAAACACCTGTGCTTCCGATTTTCTGGGACCACTTCAATCCAGGGCTAGTTCTTTTAGTGCCCATATGGTGGATGTGGCCAAGTGTCTACCTCGTTTTTATACTGCAGTCGTTGTCATTGGCCTTGCCAGCGTTATTGTTGGCTTCCATTGTACTTAAGTTGGGGGGAAGTCATGCATCTGCCACGTTTTGGAGCCTGGCCTGGCTATTGCATCCGTCGATAGGTCAGATGAATTTAGCTTACACCTATGGTTGGCATCCAGTGACCGTCGCGATTCCGTTTCTGCTGCTCGCCTATCGCTTGTTGCTTTCGACTAGGTTTCTATCCGCTACGTTGACCACGATGGTCGCCTGTTCGTTTGAGGAGGGAGTGATAGTTGTTGTTGGCTGTTTTGCTGCTGCAATGTTTCTTCGAACTGTGGTGGGTCGCAGGAGGGGTCTGATTGTGACGAGTGTTTTGGAACCTCGAGCATGGATAGCCCTCTTTTTGATCTCAATAGTTGCGTTTGGGATCATCTATACGACGAGTGGCTTAGCAAGGTTTCAAACAGGGCGATTCGCCAGTCTCGGTGGTTCTGGTTTGGAAATAGTCTTGTCGCCGATACTCAAGCCCACGGAGTTTTGGGGGCTGTTGTTTAGGGTTCGGAACGCCGCATTCTTGAGTCTGCTATTTGCGCCATTCGTCGTTGCCGGCATCCATCGATCTGGGTGGCATCTTTTGGCAGTCGCGTTACCCATAGGCGTCTTGGTCGTATGGGAGCACCTACCTGCACAGAGTATTGCATTTCAATATGCTGCTTGCTTACTCCCTGTTCTGTTTTTAGGTTGTATTGAGGGGTCGGTTCGGTCAACTTCTTCGCGTTCGAATCCAATCGCTGATGCGATGGCGCCAAAACGACGATCCAATACTCAGAATGCAATTGGTTCGATGGCGACCGGTTGGGTTCTTTGTTTGTTTGTCGGTCAATTGCCATGGAGTCAAGAAAGTCTAATCGATGTGCTGATTGCGACTTATGACCTACAGCACTCGGACCTACAGCACTCGGAACAGCGGCTTGTCGGCTCCGAGGACAATGTTTGGCTGACTGAGCAAATCGAGACCTTACTTCAATCCAAGGTTTTTGATTCGGCGACGGGATCGAACGTGTCCCCTCGGGCACTTGCCACGGGCCGAATCGCATCGCACTTGGTCGGGCTATCCGACGTGGAGACGGTCGGTCAGTTTTGGCAACGACGCGATAAACTTTCCAAGCTTGATCCGTCTCTGGCATCGCCGCTGCTCCGTTATGACATAATCGTTCTTGATTTTCGTGAGGCGTTTCAGCAGACTGTCCAGGAAACGATTCGTGTCCGCGACGAAGCGTTGCAGCAGGGATTCCGAATCCACCAGAACCGATTTGAAATTCAGATTTTATTACGGGATCGCTAAACAGTCAGCGACGACACATGGGAATGATTTACCAATCGGCGCGCAGCCGACGTAACAATTCCAAGTTGCTGAACTACTTGCCATGGAAGTTGTAGTCTTTGTGCTTGACGTCGAAATCAGCGTCGGTGAGCCCAACGTTAAACTTCAATTGTTGGTAGGTGTACTCTTCGATAACATCTTTATCGACATCTAGCACGGCACCTTTTTTGGGCCAACCGTAGGCGGCATATCGAACAGGAATTTTCCACTCATCGTCCATGAAAATTTGTGCAAGGTAGAAATCGTAATGCGGTTGTTGGATGGCATGTGTCACTTGGATGATGGAACAGTTGCGTCCGCCCACTTTCGCACCTGAGACCAGTTCGACGTTACAAAAACCGTGGCGCTTGTCCTTTTCACCACGTTCGATGAGTTTCACAACTAGATTTTCAATTCCAACGTCTGTGATTGGATATCGCTGACCGGCCATCGCCAAAAAACTAGTCGTTTCGAGCAAATGGGTGCCAAGGATTCGCTTCATGCCCCCTTCGTGAGCATGCAGTTTCCCTTGGTTCGTGTTTTCGACGTATAGAACTTCACGGCCTTTGACTGAGGCGGGTTTCAAGAACGCGAGGTAGACACTGAAAGGGACAACGAGTCTGTTATCTTGCATCTTGCGATTGCGAACTTTGGCAAACATGAATTCATGGTCGCCGACATCGTCTCCGATTCGTTCTCGTTTTACCAAGATACCGGTGTAGTCCTTGAGGTCGGCTCGAATCTGACCGAGGCTCTGGTGTGCTAATTGAATTGCGGGATCAAGCGGGTGGGGGGCGATTGCTCCCGAGGTAGATGGTTCAACCTTGGACACCCTAAACACTGGCTCCGTCAGTCCGTTACTAGGCTGTTGCTGCTGTGCAGCTACGAAACCGGATGAGAGCGTAGTAAAAGCTAGGGAGTACAATGCAGCTCGAAACCACGTTTTTCCAAATCGCTTCATCGAAAAAATGCTCCGCTACTTCCCAGTTAGTTCTATGTTGAGGTCGCAATCCAATGCGCCCACTGTTCTTCTATCTTTTCGTTTATCGATCGAAAGACTGAGTTTCAATGAAAATTTGTAGCCACCTCGTCACAAACCCACCTCAGCCTAAATTCTGTAAGGGAACTTTCTCGATACTTCTCAATGTTGGCTTCGCATCGGAAGCCTTTTTTTCAATAGGCAGGGCGGGATAAGTTGGCTTTTGGCCTGATAGCATTTGCCGGTACAGGTTTTCAAATCGTTCGACCATTTTCTCAACGACAAAGCGTTCCATCGCCGACTTTTTTGCGGCACACACCAATGCATGCCGTTCCGGAGTGTTTTCAATCGATAATTTCATCAGTTCGGCTAAAGTCGCCGGATCGTTTCCATGGATTGGCCACCCCAGAAGTTCGCATGTTTCTGGCGAACGAAGCACTTCTTTTAGGCCGCCAACTTCCGTTGCAATTACGGGTGTTCCGATCATCTGAGCTTGAATGGTTACTAGTGAAAGGCCTTCGCTTAAGGACGGATGTACGAACGCATCTGCGGCACAGATCCAGCGTTCTGGTCGGTCTTGAAATCCGAGTAATCTAACGTGCTTCTGCAAATCGTACTTGCGAATGAGTTGTTCAAGCTCGGGTCTCGACTTGCCCTCTCCGCAAATGACAACGCAAAATTCAGGCATGTGCCATCGCAGGTGGTGAGCTGCCTCGATTAGGCGTTCGTATCCCTTGCATGGGATCAAACTCCCGACGGCGCAAAAAAGAGGAGTGTGATGGTCTATGCCGAGATGCTCGCAAGCCCAGAATCGCTCGACCCAACGCTCGAGTTGCGGAGGTTTCAGTCCGCCATGGATCACGTGGGTTTTCCGCTCCGCCACGCCACCTTGGATACATACTTCCCGCACGGCGTTGGACACACAAACCACGGCATCGAGCATCCAGTTGTAACGAACAGCCGAGCGAATTGGAAACGCAGTATGCTTGACACCGACACGCTTGATACCCAACTTGCCTATCATTGCGAGCGATCCCCACATCAGCGAGTGAGAGTCGTTGGCGTGAATGATCTGTGTGCCGTGCTTGGACAGACTTATGCGCATTTTCAGCAAGGCTTGCGGCTGAGGAATGCGTCCCGTCACGCCACAGCAGTCGAATCCTGCGTTCTGGATCCGATCATGCAAAGCACTTGCTTTATCGCAAACCCAAAGAATCGAGTGACCTTGTTCGATTAGTCCGTTCCCGAGCGACCATAAAAATTGCTCGCCGCCTCCCCAATTAATTTGGGAGGACATCAGCGCCAGCTTCATTTTCATTGGCAGCATCTGAGGAATTCCTGGACGTAACGGGGAAAGGTGACCGAATGCTGGCGATGGTAGGCTTTTCCGCTCCGCAGGGTCTAGTCCAAAACCCTATGTTCGATCTAAGGGGTCATCGCTATCTTCTAAGCTAGCTAACGGCCGCAGGGGCGATGGGCGAAATGTTTCTACCTGCCCGTCGTCTAAAGTACAATCTCGAACATCTGCCAGCGGAAATCCATGAAACTTCGACGCAACACATTGCGACCACTTCGTTTCGATCCAACCGGAGCGATGCTCCCAAACTACGGGTTCAATACCGAGCAGATGTCCGAATTGCTGCCGAAACTTGGCGGCATCCGCGATGCGATGATGACTACCGAGCTAGAAATGCTTGCAGGAAATTTGCGGATTCCCGCTGAAATGGAACCACTGCACGCTGGCTTCGTAACGATGCCGGATAGATTGCTCTCTGAGTACGAAGCCAATCGGCAAGGGAGCGAACTCGGCAGGCTTTTCAAGCGCGCTACACACCTTCA
>JAYVPE010000383.1:0-4856 GCA_043757575.1 Pirellula sp. | reverse complement strand
AAATCGTTCGTGCGAAACAATTGATGCATGGAAAGACCGATCAAATACTTCATGACGGCAAGGGGATGTTTGCGGGAATTGAAAACCCATTTATTGCGACACGTTACCATTCGCTAGTGATTTCGCCGGAAAGCCTGCCGAAATGTTTGCAGGTTTCGGCCTGGGTACACGATCAAGAAGGAAAACGGATTATCATGGGGGTTCGTCATAGGGAGTATGCGATAGAAGGCTGGCAGTTTCATCCCGAAAGTTTCTTAACAGAACCTGGACCAAAATTGCTTGAGAGGTTTCTCACGTGGACTGGCACTCCGCCCATTTTGTCACCCTGATTTCCTTGACATTTACTGTTATCCCTACTCAATTCCTTTCCTCCTAAGATTTGTACGAATCATGCTGTGCGTCACGATTGCAAGAACCAAACATAAGAGCGCGATTGCAGAACATATTCAAGTTGCGGAGCTAGGGGCGCAGCTTGTCGAGCTTCGACTGGACTACATTGGGCGTAGCATTGATCTAGCTAGGCTACTCAAAAATCGTCCGACGCCGGTCGTGGTAACCTGCCGTCGGAAAGTGGACGGCGGGCGATGGGATCGGTCTGAGGAAGAACGATTGATGCTCTTGCGATCCGCCATTTCGATGGGGATCGAATATATAGATTTGGAAGAGGACATCGCGACGAAAATCCCGCGTTATGGCAAGACAAAACGAATCATCAGTCTTCATGACTTTGAAGGCACGCCGAAAAAATTAGAGACGTTGCATTCTGGATTAGCGAAACTGGACGCGGACATCGTCAAGATCGCGGTACAAGGGAATTCGTTTCGGGACACGATTCGCATGCTTCAGATCATGGAAACGGCATCGGTTCCCACGATTGGCATCAGCATGGGAGACTACGGAATACCGAGCCGCATTTTGGCGACCCGCTATGGAGCTCCGTTCACGTATTGTGTATTCAATCCGGAAAAAGCCGTTGCGCCAGGTCAACTCAGTTTCGACCAAATGAGGAATGTGTACCGCGCGGACACGATCGATGCGGAGACAAAGATTTATGGAGTCGTTGCCGATCCGATTGCGCATTCCTATAGTCCATTGATCCACAATGCATCGTTTTTGGCAAACAAACTTAACTACCGTTACATACCGTTTCGCGTTTCTGCGGACGAGTTGGAAGTGTTCCTATCATGGTGTAAGGAAGAAAAAATTGGTGGTTTGAGTGTGACGATACCCCACAAGCAAACCATATTGGATTTGCTAGACCAAGCGGAATCGGCAGCACAGGGAATCGGAGCCTGCAACACCGTCGTTTTTGCAAACGAAGATAAAGAAATGGTTGGTTACAATACTGACTTTCGTGCAGCCATGGACTGTTTGTCGGAAGCGATGACGAACTGGACAGGTAAGAAAGATCCATTCGAAAACGAATCGGTCTTGCTATTGGGTGCAGGAGGTGTAGCGCGTGCGATAGGCTATGGACTCTCGCAGCGACGGGCTGTCGTTACAATAACCAGCCGACACCGGGAAAAATCGGAGTCGTTAGCCAAACATCTGAACGGAAATTGGATTGATTGGGAGGATCGGCACGTATTCGATGCGAAAATCCTTGTAAATTGCACTCCGGTCGGCATGTTCCCTGACATGGATGAATCTCCATTTTTTGCGAATACACTCAAAGGAAACACGTTAGTCTTCGATACGGTTTATAACCCAGAGCAAACTCTGTTTCTGAAGGGGTCGAAGGCTGCTCATTGTCCGGTGGTTTCTGGTTTGCAGATGTTTATTCGACAAGCGGCTTACCAATACCGTTTGTTTACTGGTCTGGAACCTCCTATCGACGTCATGGTCAAAACGCTTAAAAAAGCCATTTCGCCAGTGAATTATAAGGACTTAGACGACGAAGAAGACGACGACGCTTAAGTCGTGTTTTGCTGGGTAAATTGTGGGGCAGCGGCTCCGCCCGCTGCCGAATCCAATTCCCTGCGGGCGGAGCCAATTCCCCGCTGCCGAATCCAATTCCCTGCGGGCGGAGCCGCAGGGCCACTCGAGCAGGAAATCGACGACAAAAAATGCTCAATGGAAAAACAATAGCAAAGGGCCCAAACGGTAAGGGAGCGTATTTTTCTGGGTTATCAAAATTAGTTCGAAATTCGTACCTGAGGTTGGCAAGGGCATTTATTCGCTCCTGGACGAAATGGCGATTGTCGCATGCGTATCCCGTTCGAAGCCCAAACGAGTCTGTCGGCGCGTATGGCGAGCGCATCGCTGCGATTTTTCTTGAGCGGCAACGTTATATTATTTTAGAGAGATCCTATCGATTAAGGTCAGGGGAAATCGACGTCATTGCTGTTTGGAAGCGACGCGTCGTCGTATTTGTTGAAGTAAAGACCTGGGCGGAATGTCGCGAAAACATTGGCGGGCCCAGCGACGCTGTTGACCAAGCCAAGCAAGAGAAAATCACGAAAACCGCAATGATTTATATGAAACGACATCGGCTGCTGGAATCTGCAGGACGCGCCGACGTGATCGAAATTGTTCTTGGCGGGATTCCAGGCAAGCCATCGATTCGGCATTTCGAGAATGCGTTCGAAGCAGTCGGGAAATTCCAAATGTTTTCGTAGTGAACATTTTCGGTCTACCCGAATTCGCGGGCGTATTCCAATTTCCATCGATCTGGGTTGGTTTGATCGCTGAATTTGGACACTCTTAATTTACCTTGGATTGGTGAAGCAGCGTAGGGAAACGTGTCTGACTGAACAGCTAGTATTAGTAATTCCGCTGTTAGAGCCTGCCATTGAATGGTCCCGGAGAGGATGCGTGTTACAATGCCGCGATTGTCGGAAAGGTGGCCTTCGTAGCGTAGGTAGAGAGTTCGGTGGTCTGGCAATTTTCGAACGAAAGTCGTATCCCCCCATTCTTTTGGCGGAACGGAAACTTCAAAGGTTAACAATCCACTTCCAAACTCGGGTGTTTGTTGCAGCAGCAGATCCCAATGCGACGAGCGTCCCGAGTCGGCTGGCAGTTGATGGTGTAGTACGACAAATCGGAAACTCACTAAATTTTTCCCGAATTCTTCAAGAGATTGATTTCCAGCCATTGGGGCCGGAACCTTTCGGGGTAATTGGCATCCAAATGGTCGTCAAAGACCGCAAAACCGTCGTGTTCTGAGGTTGATGACGGTAGTAGGTGCATGGATTTTGTAAAATCTGTTTCTTTTTCCGTCGCTTAGAATCCGATTCGACCCATTCTTTAGGGTGGTTACGACCCTTTTTGGTAGTCCGGTTTCTCGAAGGAGGAGTTCGCAAGTTTGCATCCAAATCCTACCCAATTATACTCGAAAACGAGTGTTCTTTTGACCTTGTTGTCGTCAAAGTGGCTTTATCGCCCCCTGACGGATGCGAGATCGAGACGCAATTTTTTAAAGCCTCGCGACTTTTGTTCATCGCGGGGGGTTCCTGGCTACTTTTGCACTGAGGGTTGGTGATGACCATCCGCCGGCTTCGCAACACGAGTTCTCCTATCAATACCAAAACACCTAAAAATGCCCAAGCGGCCAGCGAAAAAAAACGCGGCAAGCTTCGTCGTTATCTCTTAGAGGCATTGGAGCCCCGTCAACTCTTAGCTGCTGGGCCGCAGTTGATCGGCGTGCAGCCGAACAACAGCGACTTGATTGAGAACGGAGTAATTCGCAACATTGCTCCGCGCGAACTGACGTTCCGTTTCGACGATTCGCAGATGATCGACGCGGCGACGGTAGGCGGAATTCGAGTCACGCGTGCTGGTTCGGACGGTTCGTTTACGTTGCCAAGCGTCACGTCGGATTTCGGTTCGAATGGTCGAGTCGATATTCGGCTGGCTAGTCGCAATGCGGCGGACCTCTTGACAATTAATGTCTTGAGAAGTGATCTCGGACCAACCGGCGACCCGACATTTGCGATGAACGGGATCAATGCCACGATTACTTTGAATTCGAATCCTAACCAATTGGTTTCTGCGCAGCGACTTGTCGATTTGATCAATGGTTCAGCGGTGGTTTCGCCACGTCTCTCAGCCAAGATCAACGGTGGTTTGGCATCCGCGAAACTGGGTGGTGTTGATCCAGCCGGTTACAGTCCAATTCGGCTAACGTCTAATAATGACGTGATCGTACAGCCAGGTGCTGTTGTCATCGGAGACCGACCTAACGAAAACGAAGTGACATTGCGATTTGCGGAAAACTTGCCTGACGACGTGTATCGCTTGGAGGTTTTTGGTTTTGATGATGCAAGCCGCGGGATTCGCGGGCTTCGCAATACAAACGGCCAGTTGTTTGTTCCTACCAACTCAAGCACACGTCAAGATACAATCGATTTTCGATTGGACTTAGGCTCCAAAGTAACGGCTGTCGTTCCGCAGCCTGTGGTTCGACTTGCGAATGGGACCATTGAACAGCAGCGTAATACGATCGTTGTTTACTTTGACAATGATAAGCTGCTCGTTGAAAACGATCTTTCGACCGGCAAACCCACGGCTCGGAGCGTTGAGAATCCCTCTTTCTATCAACTGATTTATACGGCCGACACCGTTCGGAATACGGACGATTTGCCCGCGTTCCTTCCAACATCGGTTTACTACAACGCATCTGCAAATACTGCGACACTTCGATTCGATAATGACATCGATTCGCTGCCGGGTCCATTCTTGCCATCGAGTACATTCAGGTTGCGAATCGGCACGCGCGAGACGGCACCGATGTCGCCTGTCCGCACCGATGCTTCTGCGACGGCCATTTCGGATTTGAATACAAACGGCAGTGCCAAGCTTCGATTTACCTCGAAGACTCTGGGTGAAACAAGCGGTGGGATTACGGTCGCGTTTAT
>JAYVPE010000382.1:0-4865 GCA_043757575.1 Pirellula sp. | reverse complement strand
ATCGTTAAGTTATAGACTTGGATGAGCGAAGGAATCGCACTAGAGAATAATTCATGCTCGAACAAACTGCCATCGCACGTGTACTTTCGCTATTAAGGATTTTGGCAGACCCAGCTCAAGATCGCGACATTGCGAATCTAGCAGCCCGCTTCGATACAAGTCTCAAGACGGTTCGTCGCGATATAAAAGAACTTCGCTCCAATGGCGTCGTCGTTTCTGAAGACGCGGGGCCATTCAATCGCAAAACCTATTCTATCCAAAGGGATGAACTCCCCCCGCTTCGACTTACTTACGACGAAGCATTGGCGATTTTCCTAGGCAAGGCATCAATGAGTGCCTTTGCTCAGACAGGCCTTGAGCAAGCGGCCACGAACGCTTTCCAAAAATTGCGGCTGACGCTCGGTGAAAACGAATCCAAGTACGTCGACAAACTATTGTCACGGATTCATTTTACGAAAACTGAGTCGATCGGCCCCACAGACCGCACTGTTGTGGATGATTTACTCGTCGCCATCGAAGACAATCGAGCAATCTTCATCGAGTACTTGTCCGCCAGTTCTACCGAGCCGTTGACATACGATATCTTTCCGTACGGGTTGGCCGAACACAAAGGGAGCTTGTACATCGTAGGCTACTCGTGCCATCACTCCCAGATTCGAACATGGAAGGTAGAACGGATTCATAGCACCGAATTGACACTATTTCCATTCCAAAGACCAACTGATTTCGACATCGCTCGGTATTTCGAAGGAGCTTTTGCTATTGTCGGGGGAAGCACGAAACAAGCGGTTCGAGTTCGCTTCGACACAAGCGCCGTTCGGTATGTATGCGAAAAGCGTTTTCATCCATCGCAACAAAACGAAATGCAAAGCGATGGCAGCGTTATCGTACAGTTCTCGCTATCAAGCTTGATCGAGATTCGTTCCTGGATCCTTTCCTTTGGCTCCCATGCGGAAGTGCTTGATCCAGTAGAACTCCGAACAACACTTCGCGAGGAAGCCGAACAATTGTCCCAATTGTATAGCGGAAAACACTCGAACATTTCGAAACAATCAGAAGCACGCAAAGGAACATGACCATGCTAACGTCAGAGAATTGTATTGACCTTGCCTTTCAAGTGACCAGCCAGTCGCCGTTAGGTTCCGACCATGGCTACCAACTTTTCGGCGCGATTGCCCGGCTGTTGCCACAGGTACACGAACCGAACGGGATTGCTGTCCTGCCAATATCGGGACAACAGATCGGTGATCGCAGGATCCAGCTTGGAAAATCAAGTCGCTGACCATCCGAGTTACATCCTCGGATATAGCAGCGTGGCTGCCATTGGCGGGCAAGACGTTGGACGTGGCCGGTGCCAAGTTGCAGATCGGCGTCCCCGAAATTCGATCTCTGATTCCGACGACTGCATTGCGGAGTCGGCTGGTAACGACCAAGAACTGCCAAGACCAACCACGATTTGAGATGGAGCTACGCAGGCAGATGACGGCCTTGGGCGTCAGCGAGCAAGCGATTTTCTCGATCGGCAAACGGCGCACTATTCGCATTCGAGACAAAGAAGTAGTCGGCTACGAAGTGATCCTCGAGGGGCTCACCGCCGACGAGTCATTGGCCATCCAAACCACCGGCCTAGGCGGCCGAAGACACATGGGATGCGGCGTGTTTGTAGCGTTGAGGGCTTAACAAATGAGTACAATCCTCGCAAAGTCGCCAAGTAAAAACGGCTCGGGAGTAGTCACATACGTTACGTTGTGCCAGCATACTCGGGATGTTGTCGAAAGCGCTAAGGCTTTGTTTGGAGATAAGCTTCCGTCACGATTGAGTAAACGTTGGCTGTCGTTTTTTGGAATTCCCGGAAAAAGGGACGTGTTTCACCGGAATCTGATCGCAGCTTGCTTGCTGCATGATTGGGGTAAAGCAAATGACACATTCCAGAATGCTGTATTGCGGAAGGGAACTCAAGCGATTCGACATGAGCATTTGAGTGCATTGTTAATTAGTTTGCCGTTCGTCCAAAGTACACTCGAAGGCACTGGATTTGTCTTCCCTTTGATAATGTCCGCCGTACTCTCTCACCATTTAAAAGCCAGCAGCAAATGAGATGGATTCGCAACGCAAATAGGAGCGCCTGTGTTCAGGCTGGTCGACACCGGAGAGGGGTTTCAGGAGGTTTTAGACTACACTTCCGAAACACTATCAATTCCCACGCTTGAGTTTTCGAAATTTCCAGGCCGATGGGAATTTGGTAAATCTGACGTTGATGTCCGAGTTCATCGAGAAAGGATTCAGGACTCAATTCTCGAACCGCTGCGAAAATCAATCCGAATAAACTCGCATCGCCACCGTTTACTTATGGCGGTTCGTGCTGCTCTCATTGCGTCAGATGCTGCAGGCTCGGGCCTCGTACGTGAGAATGATTCTATCGGTAAGCGTACACCAGCCGATTGGATCCTCGAAAACGTCACGAACCGTGAGGAGTTGACACATGATGAGGTTTATCGAAACGTCATCCAGAAGCGGGTTAACTCGATGATTGTCGCGGGAAATTGGCGAGATCGCGGTGACGGTAAAAACGGATTTACTGATTTTCAAATTGCCTGTGATACCCTTCCACATCGCGCTCTTTTACTCGCGCCATGTGGAAGTGGGAAAACGCTTGCCGCTTGGCGTTGGATTGCAGCTCAATTGAAAGAGAGTCCGCGCGGCCATGTTCTCTTTCTTTATCCCACTCGGGCAACTGCACAAGAGGGATTTAAAGACTACGTTTCTTGGGCACCAGAAGCGGATGCGGCGTTGATGCATGGAACAAGTGCCTTCGATCTCGTTGGTATGTTCGAAACCCCTAATGAGTCTGATGATCGCTCCGAACGAAATTACCAAGCAGAGACTCGTCTATTCTCTTTAGGATATTGGCCCAAGCGTGCGTTTTCCGCGACCGTGGATCAGTTTTTGGCGTTCATGCAATATAGCTATGGGGCTATTTGCATGCTCCCTGTTCTCACCGATTCCGTAATTGTAATTGATGAAGTTCACAGCTTCGATCGCAACATGTTCAGTGCACTTAAGGACTTCTTAAAGAACTTTAATGTCCCAGTTCTTTGTATGACAGCAACTCTATCAATAGATCGTCTGAGGTGGTGCCGTTTCCACGGACAGGTCAGTCTCTTAAAATGAGGCTAACCCAGGAGAATTAGAGATGCCAAGGAAGTCTGTTGTTAAGCCTATTGCAATTCGTCGCATATTTAGCCAGGAGTTTAAACAAGATGCAGTTCAAATGCTTCTCGATGGCCATACTGCGAGCTCGATTGTGGAGCGATTGGGTATTTCGGGAACGAATATCCTCTATCGATGGAAGAAGGAACAGCTTCTACTCAAGAGGTATGTGCTGTTCTCGATATTAGTCGCAGCGCGTTCTATTCCTGGAAGTGTACGCCACCCACCATTCGAGAGACGCGAAATAGGGAACTGACGCCGAAAGTGAATTTGATTTTCCGCATGCATCGAAGGCGCTATGGCACACGACGAATAGTCTCAACATTGGCTGACCAAGGTGAACGAGCAGGCCGCAGGCGTATCGGCAACATCATGAAAACACAGGGTTTAGTAGCCATTCAGCCTAAATCGATTAAGCCTCGCGGCACGGAAAGTCGACATCGGCTCGGATACAGTCCAAACCTATTGATGGAGGCTCCTGAGGTGAAATCACTAAACAGTTTATGGGTTGGCGACATTACGTATATCCCAATAACCGAGATCCGTTTTGGCTACCTTGCGGTGCTGATGGACAGGTTCTCTCGACGTATTGTTGGATGGAAATTGAGTGATGACATGACCGAGCCATTGGTCCTTGAAACGATTCGCATGGCGATAGCTAATCGAGCACCAAAAGAGGGCATGATTCATCATTCAGATCGTGGCGGTCAATATGCAAGTAAAAACTACCGAAGTGTTCTTCGCCGCGCAAGCATCAAGCAAAGCATGAGCCGCGCCGATAACTGCTACGACAACGCATTCATGGAATCTTGTTTCGGAACAATCAAGAACGAACTCGAACTTGACGAATATAAAAACATGCGATCAGCGGCGAAGGAGCTGTCGGAATACATTGGCTACTACAATGCCGAACGCAAACACTCGTCACTCGATTATCTAACACCAAATCAATTTGAAGCAAATCAGCCCTCTCAAAGCTAAGAGACTGACCTGTCCGTGGAAACGGCACCACCTCACGATGAAAGATGCATGACGCGATCCTGACAAACGATGGCCTCGGATATTTTTTCTTCCATAAAGGCTTTTCGGCCTACGTCGAAGTCCTTTCGTTCGATCGTTTGGTGCGTGGAGCGGAGCAACGGAACCGTGCATTCTTCGACAAGTTAGGGCTACCTGCAAAGAGATAGCTTAGGAAGTAAAGATGTCACTTCATGAATAGCAACGATTTTGAGTTCCACAAGGCTGTCAGTGGGCGCTTTAAAAGGGGCCACTCATGAGCGCTTCTAAAGGGGCCATTTTGGTTGATTGAAATGGGTTATTTAGATTTGGCCCCTTTTGGAGCCTTCGCCTCTACTTCCTTATCGGCTTCCGACCCGGTGGGCGCTTTGGCCCCTTTTGAATTATTTTCGCTTGATCCCAGACGATAGCTCCGGCCCGTCAGTTGAAACAGCTCCGACCTATGCAAGAATCGATCTAGAATCGCTGTCGCGCTCGGTACGTCTCCGATAAGCTTCCCCCAATCCTCCAATGGGCGATTGCTCGTCATCATCGTCGATTTCAATTCGTGCCGCCTCATAATAATCTCAAAAAGATATTCCCCGGATCGTTTGGGAAGCTGCTTCATACCCATGTCATCGATGATCAATAGATCCGGT
>JAYVPE010000381.1:0-4865 GCA_043757575.1 Pirellula sp. | reverse complement strand
CGACCGAGTTGTTAAAAGTGCCGGCTTGAAAATTATCTGGCTCGACAAATGTTTGAAAAACAACTGGCTGTTGGCTTCCGTTGACGATGGTAACCGACATGCCCGCCAAGCCAGTTTCGTCGGCGCCCCAAGTGTTGTTTCGATTGGCATCGTTCCATACAAATCCTTGGACGCCTTGCTTCGTTGTTGTGTCCGGAATCGCGCCAAGTTCGCCGCTAAAAATGTTGCTGGTTATTCCAATTCGGGGATCGATCGCGCGAATTTCGATACGGCCGGTGGTGGAATTGCCCAAGGGGATATTGAGGTCGAGGTTTACCGTATATTGGTTCGGTGAAGAGAAAGTCGTCCATGCACCATTGTTGATTCGATACTCAATCCTGCCGACCTTGTTGAGCGTAATATCATGTTGAGCACCAATAGAATTGCGGTTAGGAAGCGTTTGGACTGCGGACCGACCAACAAAACGGTAAGTATTGGTGGCTGCATTCAAACGACCCGTGCCCTCAAGCAATAGTGGAACATCCAGAACATCAAAAATTCCATCATGATCGCTGTCCTTCCATCCAAGTTGCTCGAGCGTCGCATCCGCAGTAACGAGCGTATCAAATGAAGTCTGGAGAGTAGATCCAGCCGACATGATGCTTAATTCCTGCTGGAAGTTGGGAGTTGGATTGAGATCGATGGCGTTCGTATTCTGCGCGTTATAGTAGCCACGCCGTTGGTAGTAATTTCCACCACCAGTGTACTCGTCCCTGGCCCAAAACATGTGGCCCGTCTCGTGGGCATACGTCGAAGCAGGACGGGTGGACGGCACGACCTCAAAGAGCCCACCCGCAAAAGCAAAGGCACGCGAAAACGATCCACCAGGTGCGAAACTGCCATCCCCATCGCTTTGTGAGTTCACCACAAAAATGGTAAATGACCAGTCCGTGTTCAGTTTTTCACGTTGCGAATTATTAAACGCTCGAACGTTGTCTTCGAGAACTGAACTGCCTGAAAATCCAACGTCGCTTAGAAATTTCGAGACCCACAGCGTGTAGGAGTTGGAAGTTCTCGAAATCGGTTCGTAGGGGGTTGGAGTTAACTTAGAGGTATAGGTAGTGTCGATCACCCAGTCGAGTGTTTGCACAGAGCTTTTCGTGGCTAAAAGCTGCGTCCACCAATTCAAACCAGTTTGGATGTTGTTCAGCACCTGATTAATATGACCGGGTGTCCAGTTTTCCGTGCTGGCGTCGATGGTGCCGTCACTTTCAAGGAAAACAGGGGTCACGGCAATTCGTCCAATCATGAACTCGCCGGTATCGTCGGCTTCGGCGCCATACGGAAGAGTGGCCATGACACGACGAGATTCAAGCGACTCCACCGCTAACTTTCGAAATCTCCTTTGCTTTTTGCTGCCGGACATCAGTACTCTCAGATTGGAAGTCGCACACCACTTGCCTATTGGATGATACTTTGCAGGAAAGATTCCCCTACTTCGCTGAGCAATTTTCGACTTTTCTTATACCGTAAGCCGCTCCCATAGTGCGAGTTCTGACGATTGGTACAGGTTTGACGCCTTGATTGCGAACGGAAACTGTCGGTTGCTTTACCAAAACAGGTTGATTTCGAGGAGTCGATACTTTTTCAAATGGCAGCAAAAGTCTCGACGCAATTCAGATGAATTCGCAGCCATTCGAATGAATTGGTCTTTCCCTGAAGTGCTTGCGTTTCTAGCCTCCAACAATAGATAACCTTTGTTCTATTTTCGAACCCGGCAGGAAAACTTGTCGCATTTTACCGAAACTCTCTGATCGTTAAAAACTAAAGAATCAAATTTATCCAACCGATAACCGATAACAGACCGCCGTTGCGTTACCGAACTTCGGAAGCGATTGGCTCGAATTGCACTCACTTATAGAGCCCAACAATGGGCTGATTGGTTCGAAAGGAATCGCACCAGTGTCCGAATCAAATATGCAGTCGAAAAATCCCTATCCGCAAGGAGTTGGAATTGGATCAGTACCGGTTCTATTTTCATTAAGAAATGTCCAACCGAAAATTGTAGGCGGGATCGCTAACTCTAACACCAAAACTAGCAGCGCGACCCAAACCGACAAACCCGAGTCTGCCACGAGCCCGATACCTCCAACAAATGGACTGCCTGCTGAGAGTGCAAAACCTGCCCCATCAATCAGCAAGAACAATCGACCGTACAACATTGTGGTTGGGCTGTTAATTCTTGCCGTTTGTCTTTTGGTAATACGAAATTCGCAAGGTGTTAAGTCGAGTTCGAAAAGTGAGATGGCTTATAGTAGCAACTTAATAAATCCACCCGAATCAAAGCCCGCAGCCAATTCACCTAACTCGTTAGAACTCTTTCCCGGCTCACTATCGGTTGAGAAATCGAATGCCGTCCAAGAACGTCCGGTAGAGGGGCAATTGCTCATTCAAGCTAAGCCCTTCTTGTTTCCGCCTCTTTTACCGAGTTCCAATTTAGAGACTCAGTCTGAAACCAATCCAGGCACAGGCAATCCGAGGACAGGCAGTGTCGATCCGAGGACAGGCAGTGTCGATCCGAGGACAGGTGGTGTCGACGTTTCAAAAGCGTTGTCACAGTCCGAGATCAGTTTACCTAGAGCGGTTTTGCCTGAAATCGTTGACACCGTTGCACCATCAATGACCACACGTGAATTGATCAATTTGCATGAGCTTGGGAAACAGTTTTCGCCGCAATCCACGTCCGTGAGCGGACCAATTCTCAGGGGAAACGCAGCCCAAGGCGTTCAAGCAAACACCGTTTCGAATGTCGTGCCCGCAGTCGTGAGGCGTTCGTCGTCTACCCCGGTCATGTCAGGCCTACCTTATCCTCCACCGCCTAAAGAGAATCCTGCTCTGACGATTCATGCCGACGAAAAAAACCCACTCGACAGTCGGCAAGGCGTCGCCGGTCCAATGCAGGACTCTATGCTAATTCGCCAACCTTCGAACAGATACCCATACACGCCGCAGCCGTCGACGACTCCGATTCCTTACACACCGATAGCACCGATCCAGAACGGCAATTCGGTCGGATACCCTCCTGGAAATTAAAAAAGCACGCACCCAGTTTGATTGAATGGAATTGATTGATCATGAGCGAAGTGAATCAGGCATTTTTGAGAGCGTATTTAAAGAATCGGGCGTCACAAACTGCACCCTCGCGTTCCGCCCCGGAGGCCGCGCCCACAGCGCCGGTGGCCGTACCGTCGACGTCGAGACCGACCACAACCGCACCGCGCCAGCCCTCGGTTCCCCCGATTCATCCGTCGCAGACCTTTCCTTCAGGAATGAAACTGCGATTCGATCCTGCGCATGCTGTTCCCAATGCGGTAATGCCGCTTCAGCCAACACAGGCTCGAGTAAGTCCGAAACAGGGGATATGGTCGCCGCTCGGTGCTGAGCGCGGGATGAAAGCAATGGAATCGACGTCTATTCCGGCTATCGTTCGCAACGGAGTGACCGCCGTTACAAGCAACGCAGCCCAATATCGCCGACCGACAGTAGATGTAGTCGCTGGTCCCCAGAAAGCCCCAGCCGTTCAACAGTCCGTACCCAACGCTCCTATTGCAAGAGTGTCTTACGAACAAGTCGTCTACGTGGATGGATTAAGCGGTCAACAACCTCTAAACGAGAAGACCAAGGATCGAACTTTCGCGGAAATTTCCGAACCGATCGCTTTTGGCACAGGAGCACCCGAAGCGAATATCACGCGTCGATTTGACTCCGCACCGCGAGCGAACGAAATCGAACGTGCAGCCTCTACTTCAACGCTGAAAAAGAACGTAGCTGCGAATTTGAACTCGGGGCTTCCGTTGCCGGTCGCGTTCAATCCGAGCTGGGAAGTAGATCTTTTCCATTGGCCAGAAGTCGTCAAACAAATTGAAGCTTCTCATGCGGATGCATTCCGCCAGATCGGCAAGCACCTCAGTCTCGCCAATCGGGACGGACTGAAAGTCATGTCAATCACGAGCGGCGAACGCGGAGTGGGACGCACCACAGTGTCCATGCACATGGCGAGATGTGCGGCCAACGCCGGTTTGCGAGTCGCTTTGGTGGATGGTGATACTTACTGTCCAAGCCTCATCGATCAACTTAGACTCGACATGCAACAGGGCTGGCAAGACTGCTTGTTTGAGAATGTTCCGTTGCATGAAATCGCAATCCACTCCATCGCAGATCGAATCACGCTCTTTCCATTAACAAGCGTCATATCACAACAACAAGTGCATGCCAATTTACATCGCATGGCCAAATTAATTCGGCGAATTTCCAACGCCTTCGATATGGTATTCATTGATGCCAATCGACTTAATTTGGAGCAACGGGACATGGTTGGTATGGCTCAAGAAACAGTCGTTGATGCTGCAATAGTTGTCGTCGATACAGAATTGAGCATCAAGGAAAAAGTGGATTCGGCAGTAAGTATTCTGCAAGGTATGGGGATTGCATCGATTGGACTTGTCGAAAACTTTCAATCCTGAACTTACACTTTGAATTGGCTCACAACACAACACGACTGGTAGGTTCAATCCCATGTATCAAGCTCACTGGGGCCTTCAAGGCCGACCGTTCGATAGCCGGCCCGATGCCTCTTTTTACTTCCCGTCGGAGTCGCACCAAGCGGCAGTTCTGAAACTGCATTTTGCAATCGAATCGCGTCGATCCGTTGCTGTCATTTGCGGAGAGCCTGGGCTTGGAAAAACGATGCTTTTGGATACGGTTTTTTCCCAATTGCCGGAGTTTGCTGTACCGACGGTCCGTGTCGTTTATCCAGCGATGCCACCCGATCAATTGCTTCGGTATATCGCGAGGCAAATCGCACCCCAGGAAGGGTCCGACACATT
>JAYVPE010000380.1:0-4867 GCA_043757575.1 Pirellula sp. | reverse complement strand
AACACGCATCGAATACATCGGCGACCTTTTGTCGAATTGACAAAGACAGATCGCTTCGTCGAAGAACTTCGACACACTGATTCGCGGCCAACGCGGGCAATTCCGGATCGAATGGATCTATTTTGATAATTAAAAGCCATTCGCTTGGTTCTTGGATCGCCGTTGGATTGTTCGAAACGGAACTAACTATCGCCGCCGAACCCAAAACTGGCAAACACATGGTCTTGGCAAAATCTGCCGCTGCAATAATAACGAACAAAAGTCCAGCCAGTGGGACATGCCAATAACGATTGCTTGCGGTTTGGCTGTAATTCTCAAGTTGGACGGAATGCATCCCAAAAGATAGCCCGACTAGAACACAAACACTGTTCATTAAGCCAGGTTGCATCCACCCGCCAGCCGCAAGCAAGTGGACAAGCATTACCAAGGCCGATATCAGACAGACGGTGGCGATTTGCTCATCGTTGACTATCCATTGAAGTCTTTCAACCAATACAAACACCAAACCCGCAACGCAAACAAATAGAATGCTGGATGCGAGCGAATCGCCATCGCTTGAGAACAGTCCAAATACAACTATCCCGATACAACTACAAAACCCACCAAGGATGATCGCCCATCTGCCCACATCCATGGAAAAAGCCTTCGAACCAAATGGACTAACGGCATTCTCCGGACGGGGGCGGCTCAATTCGAGCAACTTCAACAATAGTAATATGAGAATGGCACCGAGGATTACAAGGAGTGGCAAACCACCAGCAACTGCGGTTTCCAAAATAAAATTGTGAGGATCAGCCGGCGATTCGGACGCCGTAATCACCTTGACTCGGTTGTAATTTTGTTGAAAGTTGGCGACTCCATACCCTATCCATGGTTCCGCTTGAATCAGCGCAACTGCCCCTCGCCAATAGTCAAACCGGTAGGACAACGACTTCCCCGATTCTGCAATGATCATTGGATCACGGACCAAAATTCCACCCAAAACGACCAGGCACAAAGTCGCGACCACGGCGACGGAATGACGAAATCGTTTTGCAAAATCCCAACCGCTTCTTCTAAGCGTTGGATGAAAAAAACAAGCAGCGAACAAGCAGCAGATCGTCGCTAACCAAGCTGAGCGACTCTTGGTCAATAGCAACGTGAGAAAGAAGCTGCCAATCAAACCTGCTCCCAAAAACAATGACAGCCCTCTATCCTTCCGCACTGTCCGTTTAACCTTTCGCACACTGGAGGCATCGGAGTTCAAAGCCGCCTGACTGCCAAGTAATATAACCAGGAACACCAACCAAACTGCCATCAAACCTGCCAGGGAATTTGTTAATGCAAACGGGCCTATCGGCTCCAAACTCTCCAGGCGATTCGCTAACTGCATGGCCTCGGAAGAACCCGCAACGGCTCCCATTTCCCCGAGCAAAGAATCAGGATCGGATGCAAACCGCGCACGAAACGCAGGCATGCTTATGAAGTATTGATAACTGACGTACGCCACCGTCCCCGCCGCACAGCCCAACATCAATGCGATCAGCGACGCAGCAATTCGAAGTCGCGTGCATAGTTTTGCTATGGAAAGAGTCAAAATCCCCTCGGCAATCCACTGCCAACATCCGTTGTATGCAAACCGGGCGTTTCCTCGGCCAGGCACGAAAGTAGTGCAAAGCCAAAGCCAAATTCCAAAAATGGCGAATGCCACACCTAAGCATCGGCTCTGTTTGCCCGTGCCCTGCTCGCACGGTGTAAGAACAGAATCGATGGCTACAAGAAATCCAATTCCCATCGCCAATAATATGAATGAGAGGGAACTACCCAACGAGACACTGGTCGCATCGCATGGATTTATCTGCGAGGTCACAAGACAAACTGCCAACAAGAAACATGCCACCTGTGACGGCAATCGGTATACCCAAGAATTATAATGCTCGCGAGTCAGATTCAATTCATTGCTCTTTTGGCTTTCGGCTACGAAACACCCGAATTGTTCGGACCGGTAAGGCTTTCTAAGACACCTACGAGTGCGAGCATGCAAAACACGATCGACAAAACGATCGCCGCACCCCAAATATCGGTTCTAGGCAACAACAACGCTCCAAGCGAGCAAGTGACAGTGGCAAGATAAATAGTGATCACCGCCTGCTTTTTGGTCATGCCGAGGTCGACCAATCGATGTGAAAAATGTCGCTTATCCGCTTGAAATGGACTGCGGCCCTCGCGAATTCGGATCCAAATAACACTCACCATGTCGTAAAGCGGAATCGCAAGAACACACAAGGGCGCAAGCACAGCATGTGGGGTTGCACCCTTGGCACCCGTATAAGTCGACAACAGGGACGCAATAGCAATCCAGTAGCCAACGAAATAACTTCCTGCATCTCCCATAAAAATCGTTGCTGGCGGCCAATTGTGCTTGAGAAAACCTAGCAAAGCACCGACCAAAACCAAAAGCATGGCAGCAACAAACAACTGGGGCTGTCCTCGCGAGGGCTCCGGGGTGACTATCAGCATCAGTGCCAACATCGCGCAGATAATTGCAGCCACGCCACCGCTCAATGCATCCATGTTGTCCAGCATGTTGAACGAATTGATGAGCATCACAATCCAGATAACGCTCAACATGGATGTTAACCAAGGTATGCCAATAAACGCTGTGAGCTGCAGATTTTGCCAATAGACTACAGTTGCTGCCACGATGAACTCCACCGCCAATCTAGGTTTCCAAGGCAATGAAAAACGATCATCGAGCAAGCCTAATATCGTCAGGAGGGTGCCTCCTCCGAGAAGCACCCAGATTTGAAAAGCCTTTGACGCCAAACCGGGTAAATGTTCCTGCAATCGAGTAGGCAGCCACCCCTGCACTTGCGGTTCATCCAATCCGAAGGGTTGATTGGAGTGGAGGAAAAACAATCCCATCGTACCTATCAAGAAGGTCCCGGTTACTCCAAGCCAGATGCCAAGTCCACCTCCCAGTGGAACCGGTACGGTGTGTATTTTTCTCGCATTCGGCTTGTCAAGCAGTCCCAGGGACTGTGAGTAACGCTTAATAAACCCAACTGCAAACACGGAAATCAGAAAGGCAGGGAGTACTGTTACCAGCAACATCCCACCGATTTGCAACCAAATAGAACCGGTTGGACTGCTATCCATGGATTCCCATGATTCGATAATAAGCCACGTGCGGTTTCATTCTTGTTCAGAGTCCATAACCTTAAAAGGGGAAACCTCGCGATTTCGCAAAGTCGACGCTACGCTTTTGGCCAGATGTTTGCGGCCTTCGTGAAAGAATACTCGAAAGTCATCGCGTTGGTAGTCAGGATAAGTCCATGGCAACGATCGCCACTGCTGATCGCGAAACGCGAGAGTCACTTCTGCGTAGACTCCGTCCCTCAGATAAATACGATGTTCGCGATTCTTAGTCGACGCCAAAACCAGTTTGGTCATCGACATATAGCCTGGGTCAATGTTGAGTGGTCGCTCAACGTCAAATGAGATATTCTTGACCAGTTCGCTTTCCCAAACATGAGACATCAATTTGTGCGCTGACAATTCCGCTGGATCGTACCAATTCGAAAGGATCGCAAACTGTTTCTTTAACTGATCCCCCATCGTGGATCGGTAATAGTGTGACTCTGTAAATGGAAATGCTGGACTGATCATTGCAATGGGCGACAACCGCCCAGAAACCCGCTCCCATAGCCAATCGAGTGCCTAGTCATACTTGCTGAATGCAGCGATTATCTGCAAGCAAGGTGGATGATGTTTTACAAACCCCATTCCGTTGACGTCTACTTCCCATTTTTCTTTTTAGGGCGATTTGCATTCCTGGCATTGAATTTGCATCAATTTAGGACCGAACCGAGTACTTCCAGACCCGAAAATTACTAAAAGATGTACAAAACTTCCACGATGAATCGCAGAACACCGTTTTCATATTTTTGATGAGCTGCTTCAAACAGGAGTGATCGTTTGAAACGATTGTACCCAAAATCGGATGCGAAAACGCGTTGTTTACGGCAGGGACGAAAAAATTGTAGAATTCAAGTAGCTATGCAATTTATCCTGTGGAATGGTTGACTAAAGTTTTGCAATTCTCCCCTTCGATACTCTTTCATTTTAATTAGGATCCGACGTTGCGCCCACGACGCCCTAAACAAACTCCCGATCGTTCCGAACCGGAAACTGAATTCGATACCCAAAGCGATCTGCGGCTTGGTCGAAATCAAAATTTGAATGGTTTGAATGGTAAGAAACCTAATAGATCGTCTCCGATCCCCTTCAATATCGTCGTCCCTACACAACGCCGGGAGCGGGCAACAGAAGGGTTGCTAATGGGATGTGCGGTCGCCGAGGCTTTGTCGCTCGCTCGGCTGGGTATTCATCCACGTGTTGGACTCAAACTTTTCGGTCGAAATCCACTTCAGTTTCAGTTCCAGCCCGGAAAAGGTGTAACGAGTCATCGCACTCATGCGTTGATGATGACGTTTCAGTCAATGCTTCAGTCCAAAACAGATCCGAATATTTTTTCTGCGAATCTAAGCAGACGAATCGCTTGGTACCAGCGATCATTTCCATTTCGGAACACTTGGATCCTTTTGAGTCGACTTGCTAGCCGAATCCATCCAAGGCAATGCGATGACTCAATATCTTTCGGTTTAGCTAACGATCCGCTCGTAAGATCGTTCGTAATGAGCATCATGCTGCAAGGCTGCGTGGACTCGGCAACAACTTGGTTTCAGCTTAGTGCAGATATCTCTCATTCAGACCCACGAGTCCTACATGCCAGCATGCTCGTCGGATATGCAGCTCAACTTGCTCAAATGGTAGACCAATCGAGTTTTAACTCTTCTGAAATTCTCAGCCGCTTAATTGCCGTGAC
>JAYVPE010000379.1:0-4870 GCA_043757575.1 Pirellula sp. | reverse complement strand
CCTTGTTGTAAAGAATATCTTGGTAGGCTGCAAACACCCCAAACGCAGATGCAGTGGTTCGCAAGTCCTCGACGTAACCTCGCAATTGGAACTGTTGCCCCACTGTGATTTGATCAATGGGTGTTCCGGCTAGATCGGTTGCACTTAAACGAAGCCTAATGATGTCGTCAGCGGTCGAAACGCCAACATGCAGGGTAACGGTTGCGGTCGAGATGAAACCTCTCTCGTCGGTAATGGTATACTTAAACTGATCCAACCCAACAAAATTCGTGTTTGGTAAATAGGTTACCGTATCATCTAAAAAATTGTTCGGCGTATTGTTGTTGTTGATTTGGGTTTGACCATTCCCTGGCTGCGTTATCGCACTGATTCGAATCGGTGGTTGAGTGCCGACTATGTCATTGGTCAAAACATCGACATTGAATGGATTGCCTTGAGCAACGTTGAATCGTGTATCATCGACTGCGAATGGGAAATCAACACCATTTGGCACGATCTCAATCGTCGAACGTCCAAATCGAATTTGCTCGTTAGCAACACGGGCCGAGGAGGGCGCGTTGTAAAACGCTACATCGGATCCATTGTTGTCCGCTGGGTCCCCTACAAATTCCGCGATGCCGGCTGACGCGGCTGTAAAATCTAGAACGACAACCCTGTACTTCGTCGTGTCGTCAACATTATCTGAAGGTGGAAACGCCTGAAGTAAACCACCGAATGCACCCAATTCGTCGATAATTCCTGGTGTTACCGCGGTACCGCCTCGTCCACTCTGATACGGTTTAATGAAAGTAGCAGCAAAATCCTGGGAACCGCCTGTCGGAGCATTCGGCGAGACCAAACCGGAACTGTACAGCAGGTCCAAGTAAGCCGAATAGACACCGGGATCCGAAATATTTCTGGGTGGAGACTCAGCTGCAGCTTTTTCTGGCCGCAGATCTTTGACTAAGACAACTACTTTGAATGTATCTCCCTGGCGAACTTCTGTGATCGTTTGGTCGTTAGCAGCATTACGGAAGGAGAAACTGAACTCGACTTCGTCATCTGCACGGTCGCCTTGAAGGGTATGTACGGTAATTTTTGCAGAAGTTACTTTGCCTGTTCCATCGACTGCGGTGTAGCTAAATTGTTCTGTTCCACCGAAATCACGACGTGGCGTGTAGCGAATGCTTTGGCTACCCGAGCCAATGACAACGGATCCGCCTTTGTCAGGCGAGGTAACACTGAGCACAATCAGTGCCCCGCCTCGGCCCTCGACGTCATTGGCGAGCACGCTGAGTGGGAACCCGATAGAGTTGGTTGGTACGTCGAAAGAGTCATCGACAGCAACGGGATCTACAAACTGCAGTGCAACGTTGACAGTCACCGTTGTCGTTTCTCGACGGCCAGAAACGCTTGTTGCTGTGTAGGTAAAAGTGTCTCGACCGGTAAAGCTAAGTGCGGGCGAATACTTCACAGTTTGGTTGCTCGAATCGATGACGACTCGTCCACCTTGCGTCCCACTGCTGACACTTGTGAGCGTGAATGCGTCACCAGGCGGACTGAAGTCGTTTGCCAAGACATCCAAGACATTGTCGCGACTATTTCTCGCAACGGTGAAGAAGTCAGGTTGGAGAAGTACTCGAGGACCGTCTACGATGGAGTAGACGTAATCCTCTACTTCACCTGTCCTAGACCGACCGGTTGGGGCGAGGTTTTGGTCCTGCGATAGCCGGAATCGAGCGTAGGTGCGACTGACAGCGTTGGTTGGCGCGGCGAAGGTGATATTTATTGAACCACTTGCAGCGACAGAGACATTGGTGGCGATTTGCTCGCCAGCGTCTGTCCAACTGCCGTTGCCGTTGAAGTCGATCCAACCTTGAATAAAGGCCGGAGAGCCAGCGGTATTGGTAACGTTGACACGAATGACATTGGAACCATCACCGCGAACAATGGGTGTTAAGAGAGTAACTCCATCCTCATCGTTAATAACAGTTCCAGTGCTACCCAAGAGTCCAGCGAGATCATCGCCGTTTGCATTGGCCGATGGTTGACCATCCGGTTCTGAATCCACGGCATTGCCGAGCTTTAGTCCAGGTGTAATACCGTGTGAAGCACCATTTTGAGCACGAGTCGTTGCGTACGGCGCCGGAGCATCACCCCAATCTGACGATTCGCTATTGCCGAAATCGTAACCACGAAGCGGATTTGTGCCATCGTATACAACAACATGCTTACCAGCGGCAGGGAACGTCTGAACGTAACCCGCTTCCACGACTTCGCGAATCGAGTAGGTACCGGGACCAGGAGGTGTTAATGAATAGGACCCGTCTGTCTTCGTAATGCTCGACGGCTCACCGATATCTGGACGCTCATCGCCGTCAAGATCTAAATAAACGTAGACACCTGCCAGACCGGGTTCGTTTGAGTCACGGATACCATCTCGGTTGACGTCAAGCCATTTAAAACCGGATGCAGTGTCTGAGGGAATTACGGAACCAAAGTTAGCTGTTACAGTTGCAGTTCCAACAACGGAAACCGTTTTAACCAGTTCAGAAGAAGTCGACGGGATCCAATTGCTTGGACGGACGATACGGACGTTGTAAGTGCCCGGAGCAACACGCAGAGTGAAGTTGCCCGCTCCATCGGTCGTTGTACGTGGTTCACTCGCATCTCTAACTCCATTGTTGTTAATGTCTGCAAAGACCTCCCAGCCCCCAATGCCTTCATCAGTGGAATCTTTGCGAGCATTCCGGTTGCGATCGTTAAAGGAGTTGCCAACAATGGATGCGCCTATTTTGCCTGTAGGATCGCTGAACGCCACCACTTGTGCCGAGTTGTTTATCCCACCACCATAGATAGCCCCTTGGGTTGGTGCATAATCGTCATTAAGAAACCTCAGTGGCACGTCGTCCGGAGTTCCGAAGATCCCATCCAGCCCTGCCCCGCTAGTGATCACTCCGGAATAAAACTGGTCGATAATACCATATACTGTGTTATTGGGGTCCTGATGAATTGCGCCAAGGTTATGCCCCATTTCGTGTGCAATAACGACCGAGGTCAACTCGATAAACAGATCAATGTTGGTTACGGTTCCGGAGCGTGGAATATAACTCGGACTAGTGATGTCTAGATTCGTGGCGTCGAAGATGGTTGTATCGAGCATCACCAGCGCTGTATCTTCACGATCGAAGTTGCCGATATCGACCCGTTGTGCGATTCCCAACAATCCTATTAATGCCGGAGCGAGAGTTGCCTGTGTACCACCAACAAGTACACGAGACACATTCGGCTGACCCCAAAAATCTCCGTCGTTACTGCTCACTACCTTGATATCAAAGTCGCCTGGATTTCCAGACGTCGAGTAAAAACCATTATTCCCGTCCTTGCCGATGTTTGTTCTTAGTTTACTTTCGACGTTTCGGGTGATACGCTCGATAACACCTGGAACCTGAGCTTGAGTGATTCCGAGTTGCGCCGCGTAGGTTGAAAATGCGGGTACTCGAAGCGTGACACCAGACCCGGGAGGTGCGATGTTGATCATGTCCGTTCGAACAGTGGACCCATCAAAATCCAAGAAAACAATCTGTTGAGTTCCGATTGGTTCTTGCTCAAGAGTCGGTCTATAAGTCCTCAAATTCAATGAATAAGCGCCCAATGCGTCTCCGACGCGAAAAAAGTACCGACCGTCCGTATCAATAATGTAGGTTAATGTAGTGGAGCCAGTCGTAAATCGAGGCGATTTTGTTACTGCTACACTTGAGGCAGTTGGCAGAAAAAGCCCACGGGTAAATAGCAACTCAGTACCGATTGAGTTGTATAAAATAGCGGTTGGTAAAGGGCTAGTCGGTGAGGTTGTAATTCTTGAGTCGAAAATATCGCCTTTCTTCAAGTCAAACGCAAAAAAGTCTTCATCGAAAAGAGTTTGCATCTGGCCAGTAACATTTACAACACTGTTCTGGCTTGCGCCGTTTCCAAGCGGAAGGAGGTTGGCGGTTGCTCGGACATTATTCGGTTCGACTTCGTTTGTATTGAACGGGGCATTCAGCTCTCCTCCGACTGAACTGCTGGAACTGGAGGCTGCACCTCCGAAATTTGCAGTTAAAACCACTCCAGCAGCATTATAAGCCGCAGTGTCCTTAAACAGCATCGAAGCCAAAATTGTATTGACTTGGGGCGAGAAATTCGCGGTCATTAGCTCTCGCCGTTCCAAAATCTCGAACTGTCGAGCACGTTTGGCGAGTTTTCGGCTCGTAGCCTTTTTTGTTGTGTTGGACTTCATAGAACCAAATGCAGGCTTACGTGAATTCACCGTGGGATCCCCAAGTGACGAACGGACAGAAAAGAAATGCAGTGTTTTTGTCGTGCCAGCAGCATGCCACTCAAAAAAATTGAGCGTACCAATGGTACACGCGAATTTCTATGGTAGTTGGACGCCATTCACTGTCAACAAAACGAACTGCGAGTACGATGCACTTAAATGAACCAAAGTTCCTATTAACCTGAGTTTTCGGCAAGATCGACACAACCAGACGCATTAGCGAATTTGTTTGCTGGTTGCTATTTTCGTCAATAAGATAGAAAATCGAGGAATTATGCGAAACACAGCAAGCGCCTGCGGCTAAGGTTTTGAGGAACGGAGGCATTCATGGCAACCCCTTTAAAAAACTCGAAAATCCGACCGAATTTGGATTTACTCCTGCGACGAGATCGCAGTCGGTTCGTTTTCGAGCAAAAGTCCTGGTCCGATTTTCGTGCCTGGATCGCGAGTTGCCTCGTCCACACGACCTTGCTGGTCCTTTTTGCCCTACTTTTGCGGCCTCAAACTCACGGGACTTCCGGACAACCAGAGCGACAAGTCGGTATTGCCGTCGCTCAAGAAACCGATCAAGGA
>JAYVPE010000378.1:0-4872 GCA_043757575.1 Pirellula sp. | reverse complement strand
ATGAATTGCGCACCTTGCAAGTGAACATCGTAGGAAGCCCGATGGTTCCATTGAGCGTATTAGGGGAACTACGAAAGAGCATAGTCACTGAACTAGATCGCTATCGCACGGAGGTCCCAAAACGGACCATTTCGGAAGTCGGTGTTTCAGGGCGTATGATGTCCATGATGGATCACTCGCCAAATAATCCTGGTGAAGCAGACCGTTTGCATGTGTTGGTTCGATCGATGCAACAGTTGCATCAAGTTCTTGCTCAGGGCCAGAAGTCTATCTATGTCGAGTTTCAAGATATCCGCGAATACCGAGATGCTGTGACTGCCGCTCACGACTCAGGTGCGATTCTTTACATTGCAACACTTCGAATTCAAAAGCCAGGTGAACAAGGCTTGTTTAAGGCGATTGCAAAGCATGGCGCTGACGGATGGTTGGTAAGAAATCTTGCGGCCTTGGATTTTGCGAAACAACATGAAATCCAAGCAGTCGGGGACTTTTCTTTGAACGTGACCAATCCCCTGACTGCGCAATGGTTGATGTCGAAAGGACTTAAACGTATCACGGCCTCCTACGATTTAAATCGCGATCAATTGACAGAACTGGTTCTAGGTATGCCTCGGAATTGGTTAGAGGTAGTGATTCACCAGCACATGCCTATGTTTCATATGGAGCATTGCGTATTTTGCACTGTCATGTCTCCTGGCACCAACAAATCCAATTGCGGTCGACCTTGCGATCGGCATGAAGTCAAACTGCGGGACCGGTTGGGAGTCGAGCATGTGCTCCATGCCGACATCGGATGCAGAAATACACTCTACAATGGACATGCTCAAAGCGGTGCGGAAGCAGCTCCCAAGCTGATACGTATGGGCGTAGAGCATTTTCGCATCGAATTGCTGCGGGATGCCCCGGAGAGCGAGACGATTCGGCTTCTAAACCTTTACAGCGACCTGCTAGCAGGGAAAATCGATGGTTCTTCGGTTTGGAAGTCGCTCAAAGCCGAAAACCGTGTTGGAGTAACTCGCGGCACGCTTGAGCAACCCCGAAATCCATTAGCAATACTGTAACGTTTAACCGGCTCACTCCTCGTTTTGTGATATCCAAATTGAAACCAACTGACTTGTTCGAAACGCTTCTAACGACAACTCTCGAGAGCGGGCCTGCCGCCGCAGCCACGCTCCTTGCGGACGAAATGAGACGCCAAGAAAAGTACCCTGAACTATTTGAGGCGCTGAAGATGCTGCATCGAATCGAACTTGGGCTACCCGCAGTCCATACCGATATGTCCGGCGCACATGCATCTACCGAGCAGGAGGCGATTTCGCCCGAGTTGCAAGACCAATTGGACAAAAAATTGCTCCTTGCGTGCACCGAGGTTGGTACTGCTTTGATGCGACAAGGAAAGTTGCAGGAGGGTTGGATGTACATGCGCGCCGTGGGAGATCGACTCGCGACCGCGAATGCGATGCGGGAAGTGCCTGTAACCCAAGATAATTTGGATACAGTGCTCGGTTTACTGGTACACGAGGCGATCGATGTTGCAAGAGGTACAAAGCTGTCGCTCGAAATGAGAGGGACCTGCAATACAATCACCATGATGGATTCGGTTGTGTCGATGCGAGGCCGAGCCGACCAACAATCCGCAGTCGGTACATTGGTCGAGCACGTACACGCAGAACTCTTGTCCAGTCTGAAAGCGGATATTGTAGGGAGGGAAAAATGCGAGGCCTCTAGTTCCGTCCACACGGCGACGTCCCTAGAAGCGTTATTGTCGACGCGACCGACGTTACTTCGCGATGGGACTTATCATTTAGATACGACGCATTTGGCATCGACCGTTCGATTTGCAAGAATTCTTGACAATCAACATCAGTTGCGGCTCTCAGCCGACATGGCTCAGTATGGACGGCAACTTCATTCGCAATATCAATATCCCAGCGAAGAGCCCTTTGCGGATCTTTATCCAATGTCGCTGGCAATGTTTAGAGCCTTGCTAGGAGAGCACGTAGATGCAGCTTTAAAAATGTTTCTGCAAAAAGCTGAATCTCTCGATCCGCAGGAGCACGGAACGGTGGCTATTGAGACTTACGCGGACTTGCTAACACGCGTTGGCAGACCAGCCGAAGCGATGCAGTTTTTGATGAAAAAGATGCCGCAAGGGATGCGTCCGTTCGGGATTGCTCCTTCCTTGCTAGAGTTGGCCGTGGCTTCGCATGACTTTCAGCCGATGCTGAATCAGGCAAAGGAACGTAGAGACTTGGTCGGCTATGCGGCCGCTCTGTTGCAATCCGTAACGATATCGGGAGTTAAATCAGTACCGACGGTATGAGGAGTTCCAGTAAACGTGGTTCCGCGGCTCCGCCCGCGGGACATTGCGACTGGCAGCGGACGGAGCCGCTGCCCCACATTTCTAGCCGCTGCCCCACATTAGATTTCGCCACGCTTTAAGAACCACCAACGACTTCGAATTGTACAGTCGAATCAGGCGACTTCGATACTTCTACTTTCAGTTCCGGATTTTCTCCGCTCCCGATTTCCAGGCGAAGCGTCAATTTGTGCCGACCAGGATCAAGACTGGCTTCGAATTGAGTTTTCGAATCCATAGGTTGATCATCCAGCCATACCTGGAACTTTTCAGAGGTTTTCAATTCAAAGGATAGTTTTCCCACTTCGTTGACTTGGACTTCACTTTGTAAAATGAGTACGAGCGGCACATCTTCCACCCGAAGTTCGGCCAACGGCAATGCCCCTGAAACCTGGCAGTAGGCGCTAGACCATTGCTCAGGCTGACTATTCAAAACCAACTCGCGAATATTTTCTAAGTGCGGAATGTCGCTCGTCAATTCCGAGGGTGGATCCTTCATGACTTGCCAGCGCTGCATGTTCGGAATTTTGCGAATGGCGTATGGCCCAGGCTTACCAAGTTCTGAAATAAACTTTGCCAAATCGATCACTTCATCTTGTGTCAGAAACTTAGTTAGTCCTTGAGGCATCTGCGACTTGCCTTCTTTTTCCGCCTCGATATCCGCTGTTGCCACAGTGACTGTCTTGCCTTGAGAATCGCGAATCAAAACTCGATTATCATCGCGATCGACGACGACACCGTTAAGTACTTTGCCATCGTTCAGCAAAAAGACGGTGATGACGTATTGCTCCTTCACAGCCAAATTGGGATTTAGGATGGAGTTAATCACGTAATCAATGGGTGAGGAAACGCCGATTGCACTCAGATCTGGACCGACTGAGCCGCCCGCCCGATTAATACTGTGGCATTTCATGCAACTCAACTCCGTTCTTCGAAACACTTTTTCACCTCGAGTTGCATCACCACTCGCAATGACGTGTTCCACAAGTCGAGCAACCTCTTCTTGAGTGGGAGGTGGCGGATCGCTGGCAACCCCGGCCGCTTGACTGAGAACATCCGAAAGAGAAGCGTCACTTCGGCCAATCGAATACATAAATCGAAGCGACATCTTAGCGACGTCGATCGATAGCTTCTTGCTCTTAAGTGCATTCGCAAGCTTGTCCGCTCCTTCTCTGAGGTCAAGAAATGCCGTTAGCATCTCTTGAACGTTTTCCGTCCCTTTTGAATCCGCAAGCACCGTCGCCGCTTGCTCGCTTGCAACATCCAAATCCAAGGTTACCAAGCCCGTCACCGCTTGAATTCGTACTGGCAATGGGCGCTTATTGCTTGCTAGATTTAACAACGTTGACGTGCTATTAGCACCACCGACTGCGACGAGTCCGCTAATGGCAGCTCGTTGAAGATTCGGAGTTGTCTTTTCATCGGTTGCGATTGCCTGCAATGCGATTGCAGTCGATGCCAGCTTCCAAGCCGACGCCAACCGAATTGCCGCTAAGCGTTGTTCGACATCGTCACCGTTAAAAAGGTGACCAAGCGAATCCAGTTCGCCAGTCGGCTTGACTTTGCGAGTCGAAGCAGCTTCCGATAGCCAACCAATGGTTTTTAACCGCAATGCCCGAGAGAATCCATCCGTCTGTATTAACTGGTCAAAAATGATACGCAGGTCGTTCTCGTTTCCTCGACTGCAAATCATTTCAACTACGGTGCCTTGCCGTTCGACTGGCAGTCGTCCACTCTTAAATAGCTTCATGACCGGCCCAACAGCGCTGGGCGGGTCTTCCGCATGAACGTCACTTGATGGAACCGAACACAACAGCATTCCGAGCACTAAACGCAAAACAACGGAACCACGATTGAACCTCATTCTCTTCATCGAAAATATACGCTTATCCCCAAGTGACGATTCCTTCACTTCAGCTCCTTGAACATCTTGACCCTTCGATCCAACGTCTTGTTGGTCTCACTCAACGTATGCTTAATGTACTCGTCTTGGTCATAAACAAGCGACTCCACTGCAATTTCCGAAGCTTTTTCAGCATCCGCACCAGTAAAGTAGCTTAGTCCCCAGATTGCTTGCAGGCGTACGCGACTGCTCTCATCGTTCACTTGTGCCTGAAGCAACTCAAGTGGTTTTGCCACTCGATCGCGCCAGTATACAAGAACGCGAGTAGCCGCCATTCGGGCTCGAGGCTCGGGTGATCGCAACAATTGCTTGAGCAAGTCTTCGTTAACAAGATTGTGGCTCTGATGCAACCAAAGCGATTCTAGAAGATGATGTTGGTAATCAGGATCACTCTTGTCTAAGCTAGCGGTCCAAGTCTTCACTGCGGCTGTGACATGTGCGCTTGGTCGCCCCGAAAGTTCGATCCGAGCACGATGACGAACGCGATCATCCTTGGATTTGAGTTGGTCCAGCAATGCATCGATTGGTTGTCCGGAAATCGGAATTGGTTTCAGCAAATCACGCCCTTCGTATCGAACCCGGAAGACTCGGCCATGGTCACGATCTCGAC
>JAYVPE010000377.1:0-4879 GCA_043757575.1 Pirellula sp. | reverse complement strand
TGACAGGTTTTGATGCTGCTGGCCAAGCTCGCGATTGGACGCATGAAATTTCACTCGTTTCATCGAATCCGGCAATTGCCGTCGTGCAGAAGAATACGATCGTTCCGATTGCGAACGGAACCACCGAGATTGTAGTTCAGATTGGTGAGACTCGACAAACGATCCCCGTGCGTGTGGGCAGCTTTGAACAAAAGCGACCGATCGCATTCGAATCCGAAGTCCTGGTAGCGTTGTCCAAACAGGGCTGCAATTCCGGTGCATGCCATGGTTCTCCCAGTGGGAAAGGAAATTTCCGTTTGTCGCTTCGAGCGTTTGATCGCGTGCTCGATGAATTGACATTGATACGTGAGGACTTCGGGCGGCGAGTCAATCCCGTCGATCCGGAGCAGAGTTTATTGCTGCTCAAGCCAATGATGAAACTGACGCATGGAGGTGGACAGCAGCTTAGCAAAGACAACGCCGCTTACAAGATCTTGCGAGATTGGATTGCCGAAGGAGCCAAGGCAGATCCGCCAGGAACGCCGCGTTGCGTCCGGTTGGAAGTTTACCCAAGTCAGAAACGTGTATTGAAACGTGTTGATGGCAGCCAGCAATTGTCGGCGATGACACACTATGCCGATGGCAAGAAGCGTGACGTCACTCGCTTGGTCGCTTATGAAAGCACGAATACAGAGGTTGCTACTGTCGACAAACTCGGATTGGTTACTCCGCGCGACCGAGGCGAAACCGTCATCCTGGTTCGGTATTTGGAGCATATCGAATCCATACCGTTGATGTTTGTGGATGACGTTCCAGGTTTTCAGTGGAAGGAGCCTACGCCAGGAAACTATATCGATCCATTGGTGAACGCAAAGCTGCTGCAGCTTCAGTATTTACCGTCCCCAACCTGTAGTGACCCGGTATTCCTTAGACGTGTCTATATGGATGTTATCGGCATTCTGCCAAGCGTCGAAGAAACTAATATGTTTCTTGCCGATTCAAGTCCAGCCAAACGTTCTGGACTAATCGATCAACTGCTTCAGCGCGATGAGTACCCCAAATTTTGGGCATTGAAGTGGGGTGATCTTCTGAAAATGACGAGCAAGCTGGTTGGGACAGACGGGGTATACAAGTATCACCGATGGGTGGAAGCGGCCATTCGCGCTAACATGCCTTACGACGAATTTGCTCGCGAGCTACTCGCTGCGTCAGGAAGCACACTCGCAAATCCGGCTGCGAATTTCTATCGCACATCGACTGACATGAATGAATGTGTGGAAACGATTTCGCAAGTTTTTTTGGGCGCTCGTTTGCAGTGTGCGAAATGCCATAACCATCCCTTCGAACGTTGGACGCAAGACAACTACTATGGATTGGGAGCGTTCTTCAATCGACTGCAACGAAAGAATACACAGCGGCCTGGGGAGATGTTCGTTTGGACCGCTTCGTCCGGAGAAGTAACTCAGCCTCGAACCGGAGAGGTTATGAAGCCATGGTTGCCTCAAGTTGGCAGCATTGAGACGAGTGCAAGCGACGATCGACGACCCGCCTTTGTAAAGTGGCTCGTCGATGCAAAAAATCCGTACTTTGCCAAGATCGAAGCCAATCGCATCTGGAGTCAATTGTTCTCACGCGGAATAGTCGATCCGATCGATGACTTTCGAGATTCAAACCCGCCGTCGAACGAGCCATTGCTCGAGGCCCTCGCAAAGGACTTCGGGGAAAGTCGTTTTGATCGCAAGCATTTGATTCGGACTATTCTAAATAGCCAGACGTACCAGGCTAGCAGCGAAACTTCTCAATGGAATGAGAAAGACAAGATGTACTTTTCGCATCAATCACCTCGCATGCTCAGCGCGGAGCAATTGCTCGATGCCATCAATCATGTAACCGGACTGACTCAAGCGTTCGCTGGGCTTCCATCAGATATGAAAGCCACACAATTACCAGCGCCAGATCTGGCCAAAAATGCATTCCTAAAAGTCTTTGGCCAACCGGAACGGACGACGGTTTGCGCCTGCGAGCGAGCCGAGGATTCAAATTTAGGAATGGCAATCGAACTTTTTAATGGCACCCTCGTTTATGAAAAGCTGCGTGATGCAAACAATCGATTTCGGAAATCGCATGCTGCTGGCCGCACGCCGGAGGAGGTTGTTCGAGAACTTTATGTTGCCGCCTTAAGTCGTCAACCGACTAATCCTGAATTGGAGGCCTCGTTGCAACACTGCCAATCGCGAGGTGACCTTGCGTCTGGATTCGAAGACCTCTGCTGGGTACTTCTCAATACGGATGAATTTCTTTTTCAACATTAGAGGTCGACCGATACTAAAATGCATCCTACAGTTTCTATGGTTATTTTTTCGATGCTCGTTTTATTCTCGTCATTGCTGGCACCAACTTGGGCTACAGAACCCGACAGCCCAGCGATCAGTTTTCGTAGCGATGTCGCGATGATCTTTTTAGAAAACTGCATTGCCTGTCATGGACCGAAAAAAGCTGAGGGAGGTTATCGAATCGACACCTTCGACGAGCTACTAAAACCCGGCGATTCAGGTGAGATGCCCGTCGTGGCGGCCTCGGCTGCCAGTGGTGAGTTAATACGTCGCATCCGGTCTGGCGATAAGTCCGAGCGCATGCCTGCGGACGCCGAAGCCTTAACTAGCGCTCAAATCGATGTGCTGACGCGATGGCTGACAGAGGGAGCCAAATTTGATGGCGAGAAAGGCAATGCGACTTTGAACTTGGTTATTCCACCTAGGCAATTTGCCGATCCGCCCACCACATACCCCGTAGCGACGCCCATCACCGCTTTGGCGTTTTCGCCCGATGGTTCGCTTCTATTAGTAGGTGGCTATCATGAAGTTACCGTTTGGAATACAGCCGATGGAATGCTCACGCGGCGGATCAAAAATGTAGGACAGCGTGTCTATGCGATTGCGTTTTTAGCCGATCAGAAGACGATCGCAGTTGGATGTGGCGAGCCAGGCAGGAACGGTGAAGTTCGTTTAATGGACTTTGAATCGGGGCATTTGAAGGGCGTTGTAGCACGAACAAGCGACGTAGTGCTCGACGTAGCCGTAAGGCCAATCCCTAGGGCATCCCCCGATCCGGCTACTCAGGCAGGGCCACCCGCTAACAACGAACTAGCGATCGCATCGGCCGACGGCCTAATACGTATCGTAAACACGGATACGATGGCCGAGACTCGTACGATTGCCAATCACGCCGATTGGGTAACTGCAATCGCTTGGAGCGACGACGGAACTCGACTCGTCTCGGCAAGTCGCGACAAGTCAGCTAAAGTTTTCGATGCCAACAGCGGTGAGTTGTTGGTGAGTTATTCCGGACATGCGGCTGCAGTTCGCGGAGTCGCTTTTTTACCGGATGGAAAGCAAGTGTTTTCAACTGGCACCGACAAGAAGCTACATCGATGGGAGGTCGAAGCGGCAAAGAAAGTTACCGAGGTAGCAGTTGGTGGCGAAGCATACAAAATTGTTCGAGGTGAGACTTTTGTGTTCGTTTCGGGAGCCGACAATCAATTGCGACGAATCGATCAGAGTAGCAATGGAATTACGTATACTCTCGCGGGATATCAGGACTGGGTTCTTGCAACCAGTTACCATGCCAGCACGAATCGAATTGCTGGCGGAGCGATGAATGGAGAAGTCCGATTGTGGAACGCAACCGATGGCACACTTATCCGCAATTGGATCGCCAAGCCTTAGAGCCGATTCGGGGCCTGAAGGCAGTAGAGTTTCGTCCAACTGCGTAGAAACAACAGATTGTCGACTGCAACAGGCGACGCATCGATCGTATCTTCAAGCGAGTTTACCGCAACGACATCCAGGTTTTCATTATCCCTTAAAACGACGGTTGTCCCCTCGCGTCCAGTAAAATAGATGTGGCCATTGGCAACGACAGGCGATGAGTAGAGTGAACCCACTCCCGACAATCGCCTACGATCAAACAGCACGTTTCCTGTGCGAACGTCGACGCAACTTAAAACATCCGTGTTTCCTGCTGTAAAAAACAAACGAGTTCCGCTAATGACGGGAGATGGAACATACGGAGTGCCTTTACTCACGTTCCATTTCACGGTGCCCTTGTCGGTGATGTCGCCAAGCGAATCGAGCGGAATGGAGTTAACGCACGCCGCTCGATAGCCGCTCATGCAAATTGCGTTACTCTCAAAACGAATCGGAGAGGGTATCGCATTGGTCGTTTGACCGCCGCAAGCCCAAAGCTGTTCGCCGGTCTGTGTGTCGTATGCCCTAACTCGGTTCGTTCCGTTGACAACGACCATCGACTTACCATTGAACACTGTAACGAGAGGCGTATTCCATGAAGTAACCTCTCCAGGTCGGTCCACTTTCCAAACTTGTTTGCCGGACCGTTTATCAAGTGCGATTAGGAACGAACCCTCCTCTTGATCCCAATTGACTATCAACAACTCACCGGCCAAAACTGGAGTCACCGCTTCTCCCCAGCCGAATCGAGTTCGCATATCACCTAAATCGACCAGCCAAATCAATTCACCTTGTAGCGAGTAACAGAAAATACCTCGTGAGCCGAATGAAATATACAATCGCTCACCGTCGGTGGTCGGTGATCCGGCAGCATAGGTATTGGTCTCGTGCCGTCCTTCGTGTGGGACTTGCTCGGTAGCTGTTTTTTGCCAATTGAGCTTGCCCGTTTCGCGATCGAAATTGGACACGAGGAAGCGGTAGACAAACGCGTCGGGAGTTGTCTTTGCTCGTTCATCGTTGGTAACTGGCTTAGGACTTTTTTGGGAAGTTTTTTCGGCAGCTACCACGAACACTTGATCGCCCAACACTATCGGCGTTGCAGAACCATTGCCTGGCAAGCTTGCAACCCACTTAACGTTTGTTTTGTTGTCCCA
>JAYVPE010000376.1:0-4887 GCA_043757575.1 Pirellula sp. | reverse complement strand
ACCACGTACTTCCTGTCCGAGCGAAGTGGTTCGGTCGTAATCAAAATGTTTCTCAAGTCGGGTGAGGTTGCTACAGAGAGAACGGCGACTTTTTCGCGGGTAGCTTTGTTTTGCGCGACAACCGCTGCGTACGGCGGAACCAGGGTTGCAAACATGTCGCCAGCCTCAACATATTGGCCGCTCGTAATTTCCACCTGTTTGATGATCCTCCGTAAAGTGTCGGGTTGGAGCGGTCGATCCATTGCGATACATAGTTCCGTTGGCCCCTGTGCGAAGATTTGTGTTGGCTGAGCTGCTTGTTTATCGACATATCGAATTTTGTAGATAGTACCGGCACCCTCGGGACCAGTTCCCCAGTCCGGTGGTCCGGAATGGGTAGCAATGAGTAATGAGCCGTCGGGAGTAACGGTGCAGTCGATCGTCAGTTTGTTGATTCTGGCGATGGTTTGATTTCGCGCGACGTAGCCATATTCACTTGGCAAAAGTTCCGTCCGAAAAAGCTGTCCGCGAGACTCACCGCACACGAATACGTTTCCTGACCAATGGATTGGCCCAAAGGTTGGACCACCGCAAACGGATCGATTGAAAAAGAGTCCGCACGTAGATTGATGCTGGGGTTCGTACTCAAAGACCGCTGGTTCGTTTACTACGTTGGGTAAATGTTTGGGATGTCTTGGCGGGAAGCCGTAGTGCTTCCCTTCGACGATGTGCAATAGTTCGTCAAAGGGATTGCCGTTGGGGAGCCACGTTGCGCCCTCTTGTTCGCTCGTGATGAGTTGCCCCTCGTCGGTCCAATCCATGGAAACAGGGAATCGGACTCCCGTACAAACGGTTTCACGTTTAGACCAATCTGGAGAGACTTTCTGGATTGTTCCACGCTCACTTCCAAGGTCGTATTCGGAAACTCCTAGTTTGTTGACTTGGTAGGCATTCGCATAGTCCGCACACCCGATTGCAAAATAGAGGGTACCGTCTGGAGCCATGGCTACGCCGACTGCATCTACTCTTGGAGAAATCTCGCGCCAGCCGCTGGCGATGATCTTTTCTGTGTCCGCAACATCATCGCCGTCTGTATCGGCCAACATAGACAGTTTGCCCTTGGAGGCCACAATGACGCCGGAGCCATGCGAATAGCCTGGTGGTGTTACGACCAAGCCGATCGGTCCGCGGAGTTTTCCCTTGTTGTCCCAATATAACGTGGCGGTATCCTCGAGCCCATCGGCATTGGTGTCGCGGAGCAACCAAACGTTTCCGTTGTATCCGAGCGCGACCAAGACGCCATCATGGCGATAGCGTAGGTTGTTTAAATTGGTTAGCTCCAACGGCAACTCTTCAACCGAGAAGCCTGGCACCAGCATGTGCACAACACTCTCGGCCGCATCCTCTGCAAATGCGATCGAGACCATCGAGACCATTTGGATCAGAAAGGTAAAGATGGCAACGCAGCGGATTGTATTTTGCATGCTACGGAGTTGGGTGGGAGTGAGCCTATCAAACGATCCACTACAATATAGCACAGCCTTTCCGCGAGCTGAGGTGATTCAACCCGTTTTGTATTGATCGCCCTCCAGACGTTCGATATTGACTTGCTCCTTGCCGATCTTCTATAAACTGCCCAAATCATGAAAGTCGCAATTTTGCTGCCAACTTGGTTGGGTGACGCCTGCATGGCCACCCCAACCATCCGAGCCATACGAAACGGGATGCCCGCGATAGACGAGTTATGCGCCGTGGGTCGGTATGGTCCCGTCTCTGTTCTTGAAGGAGTTCCGTGGATCGATTCCACGATCACTTTTAAGCCTAGATCACAAGATTCGAAAACGGTCTCTCGGCGGGGCCTTGTTTCAAAACTGAAGAGCAACCGCTTTGACTTGATCGTTCTTTTACCTAACTCATTGTCGGCTGGTTTGATAGGTTACTTCTCTGGCGCGAAACGGCGAATTGGGTATGCAAAGGATGGGCGGAACTGGCTATTAACGGATCCAATACGTCAGAGGGAAGACGAAGTCGATCATTGCAAAAAGCCCACCATCGATTACTACCTTAACCTTGCGAAACATTTGGGCTGTTCCATCCATGACCGATCAATGCAGTTGTTCGTATCGGATTCGGACCGCGATCTGGCTAGAACAATGGTTTCCAAGTTTCAATTCTCTTGGGAAAGCCCCACTGTTGTTTTCAACACATCATCGGCAACAGCCTCGTCACGACTTTGGCCGGTCGGGCATGCAAGTCGAGCTGCAAGACTGCTGGCTGAGCGCCATGCAATACAAATCATCGTGCATTGCGGACCGTCGGACAGGGACCGAGCCAATGCAATCGCTTTTGGCGCGTCGCATCCGATGGTCAAGAGTATGGGTCAAATAGAAGACATTCCAATTGGACTTAGCAAAGCAGTCATGGAGCAAGCAAATGTGGTCGTATCGACAGACAGTGGCCCTCGACACATGGCAGTTGCTCTCAATAAAAATGTGGTAAGTTTATTCGGGCCGACGGACCCAGACGCCACACGAACGTACAACCTGCCTGAAAAGATATTGCGGGTGACGATGGACTGCCAACCTTGCGGTCAAGCCAAATGTCCTTTGGTTCATAACAATTGCATGCATGGTTTAACCTATCCAGTCGTGGTTCAAGCCGTTCTTGAACGCTTAAAAAACTCTGCCGAGAACGTTAATTTGAGGCCTGTCGACAGTGTGGACCTTCCTAGAAGCGCCGCCTAATTGGTGTTACAATCGGGTACGAACCCACCACTGTAATTCGTTGAATCCTTAACCGCAGGCTTTCCGCCATGCGGTTAATGCCGTTAACCCATTGCGCAAAGCATTTTGCTTTGCAGTCGCGAGATCGAGAGCCAAACTTTTTATGCAACGCAATCCTTCGCTGGATCTAACCAAATTCATCCGCGACATCCCAGATTTTCCGAAGCCTGGCATCTTGTTTCGAGATATCACTCCTCTGCTCGGAAATACCGATGCATTTCGTGAAACCATCGCACGTATGGCAGACCCATTTCGTGGTCAGAAAATTGATAGCCTCGTCGCAGCGGAGGCGAGAGGCTTTATTTTTGCCGCGCCACTCGCCATTGAGCTGGGAGCTGCGTTTGTTCCTGTTCGCAAACCAGGAAAGCTGCCGCACGACAAACATTCATTCAGCTATGAACTCGAATATGGCAGAGACACTTTGGAAATGCACAAGGATGGCGTCTCGATTGGTCAACGTGTTTTGGTGGTCGATGACTTGCTCGCCACGGGTGGAACTGTCGAAGCATGTTGCAAATTGTTGTCGAACATTCAAGTCGAGATCGTTGGCTGCTTATTTTGTATTGAGTTGAGAGGATTGAACGGAAGATCTCGGCTTGCTCCGCATCAAGTTGTCAGCTTGCTAACCTATTAGAACCAGCCCTTCCTATTACAGCCTTTGCGGGACGAACCCATACCGATGCAATCACAGCCCCAGCGAACGGACGTCGCGGAGGAAGCGCTCAGAAACCTGGGCCTCGAGTTCGACGAAATTGTCTTCAACGATACCTTTGATGTGCCCATAGGCCATGAACCCAGACCGCGTTGGTTTATTCCTTTGCTGCTGCTGCTAGCAACATTGATCTCAATGACCTGGGCTGGCATTGCCGCTTGGTCCCCCATGAGCCTGCTAGAAAACGCTTTTTATAGCGGATCGCTTTTTGAAGTTCGTCGACATGTGTTGGCAAACTGGCTGCCAGGCTTGCTTTTTTCCGTTTCCTTAACCATTATTCTCGGTGCCCATGAATTAGGTCATTATTTCGCGACACGTATCTATCGTATCCAATCTAGCTTGCCGATTTTTATTCCGTTTCCAATCAGTCCAACGGGAACCTGCGGCGCGGTTATCCTGATGGATGGCTTGAGAGCGGACCGCCGCCAAATTTTTGATATTGGACTAGCTGGTCCGTTGGCTGGTTTGGTTTTCGCCATTCCAATCGCAGTGATTGGACTCACGGTTGGCGAGCCGCCTCAGACTCGTGGAAACTCACTCCAGTTCGGACAACCTATTGCAATACGGGCCCTAGCTGAAGTCTTGCCGATGCGAATTGCGACGCGCGGCTTGGAAGATGAGAGTCACGGGTCATTAGCCAACCAAGAGATAATTCAATCGAATAGCATTTCCAATGAAGCTATGAATCCGATGCTTATGGCCGCTTGGGTTGGTTTTTTAGTAACGGGACTCAATATGGTTCCGATAAGTCAGCTCGATGGCGGCCACGTCATTTTTGGACTAATGGGGCGTCGCTCTCGGAACGTGTCTTGGCTCGCGTATCTTGGTTGCATCGGCTATGTGACCTACACGAGCGTCCGGTATGGCCAACCTGAGTATATTCTCATGCTTCTATTGATACCATTGATGGGGATTGCCCATCCACCAAGTCGGGATGACGACGTCGAGCTCGGTTTGCCGCGTCAGATCATTGGAGTCCTATCTCTCGCCATCCCCTTTTTGTGCATCCCGATGCGACCAATCATTATTTCCTAAACGTCGTATTTCGTCGCAGATGCTAAGGCTGAGCGGCCAGGACCGCAGTTCCCGTTGTCAACAACTGAAATCGAATTGCACCAGCGTCATAGGGAGCACGTTGACGAAGGCATGGAGCTGCTGACCCCATGCGGTAGTGGCCAGCGGAGGCCCGCTCCTGAAGTGGCGGATGCAGGTATGCGTGATAGGGCATAAACGCGATGTCCGAAAAAAATCTGGCACCCGACAGAAGAGGCTGTAGGCAAGGAAGTCGCTCCTGTCCGTGCCTTTCCAACATCGTATCCTCGAAGTAGAGTGGCTGAAGGCAATAAACAGGCGCTATCCATGTTTTGCTCTCCAAAGCCCAAAATCCGTAACGGTCAGGTCCATAGGGAAGAT
>JAYVPE010000375.1:0-4887 GCA_043757575.1 Pirellula sp. | reverse complement strand
CGCACGTATCCAAGGAAGGCTCATCCCCGTCGCCCCAAAAGCACCAAGTTCATGAAATCGGAACGAAAGGAAACTAACTCCAATGTAAAACCCCCTCCGCTGGTCCCAAAGTAGATGGCATTGAGGGTTAGCCCGTAGATCAGTAAACTCGTTCGCGTGTAAAGCGGATTGAATCGGAGAATCGGAATAGTCTCCGCGACGGATTTTGCATCCAGCGAAATGGCATTCTCGATTCTCTTGGACGTTTGGACGTTGCGAAAAATCTTTCGACAAGGCCTCATTTACCCTTGGCGTGCTTCGTTGCTGAGTCTCCTTTTTCGGATGTGGTAACGTTGTATTTGTTTTTCTTGCATTTGTTCTTAACTTTGGGTACCATCGACTCTCCTTCAACGGAGGATAGAGCTCTGGTGGGAACCAACTCGAGCGCCGTTGAAGTCGAGAAGCAAGCCAGGGGTTGCTAAGGTAGCCCCTGACTTCGTTTTCTGATGGTTTGCTTTTCGCGTTATGCGGTAAATCCCGGGGTTTGGGGTTGGCCCCAAGGAGCACTGGTGGACTTGCTCTTCATTAAGCCGCCTTTGTGGATGGTGTTTTGGCTATCGGACTACCGCCATGGGGACCACCTCGCCCAATGAGTTCGTCCGATACGCCATGGGATTGAGCGACTTGCCACATTACGATGGCTAGTCGCCGCATGATGGCAACAATCGCTTTCTTGGCTTGGCCCTTCTTCTTGCCTCGTATCCTTTCATAGGTCGCACGCATCGTTTCATCGTGATTAACAGATGCCCAGGCGGCTTGGCATAGCATACGGCGAAGACGTGATGGTCCTTGGCGTGTGATGTGCCCCTTGCGATCGTTGGCTTCGCCACTTTCATAGCTTGCAGGACAAATACCCAAGTAGGCTGCAATTTCACGACGATTTTTGAATCGATTCAGATCGCCCATCTCCGTCAAAAAAGTCATCGCAGTGAGCAAGCCTACACCGGAGAGCTTCCTCAACTCCTCGCAGTTAACTTTGTAACGGCTCGTTTTGGATAAGGCTTGGATAGCTTTGTCGAGCGTCTTCAATTCTGTCTGGCTAGATTCGTATCGAGCTAGGTAGCTCTGAAGCACAGCTGCAACTGCAGCATCGATCTTTTCTGGTATTTCTTTGAGCCATTTGAGGGCAACCTTTGTCCAACTGGAAGTAAACCATTCCGGTTTGACAATCTGATGACGTTTCAACAGCGAGAGAACTTGCAATTTGATACAGGTAATAGAATCCGCTAGATCGATTCTAGCTCGTACCAGGTCACGATCATCTCGGAGTCGTTGTGGAGGCGTCCATACCATGGGCATGGAGTTGCCAGCCAAAACAAAGCCACGAACTTGTTCCAGTAGCATCTGAGCATCCTTTTCGTCCGTTTTTAGCTCGGCACTCTTTACTGTTTTCGGCAAATGCGTGGGACTCAGGACATGGCATTCGATCCCTTCTTCATGCAGTTGATCGCAAAGCCCAAAGCCTAAACCAGACGCTTCATAGACGAACACGATCCGTTTGGATTTGTGCTTTTTGGCGAATCTTGTAATTCGAGAATCATCTTGAGACGCCCTCTAACATCGTTAACGTAAACTGCCTGGAGAGGCTCTTGAGCCCCAACTGCATACTTTAAAAACATTGAACGGTCGTGCAAATCGCAACCAACCATGATAACCTTAGACATAATTCGGCCCTCGTTGGAGAATGAAGTGTTTAGTATTCCCAACGAGTGTGCCGGATTTTTTTCTTGAAATCAACCCTACATAGTTTCTCTGCGAAAGTAGCGAACACAAACGCGACTTTTGCGGAGCAAAAGGCGACATTCTTTGCTTCCTAATCCATAAATTCACAGCCTATCCGCGAAAGTGTTGCGGAATTGCCTCTTTCGCGGTGCGAAAGGCGACTTTTGAGACAAAGCCTGAGGTCAGCCTGAGATCAGATTGACGTAGGTGCCGCTGCCAAATTCACGAAACGCTTTTTCATTCTGAGTGCCTTATGAGTTCGATGTTCGTTGTCGGTTCGAAAGCGGTCCAATCGCTATGGTCCGGCTTTTTTAGTGTGCTGTTTTTGAGTGCCATCAGCATTGATGTGACGCCAGTATATGCACAATCGAGTCTTTCGAATTCGATTGCAGATACCATCCAGCCGCTGATAAAGGGCTACCAAGGTGATGTCGCTGTCGCCGTCTATCATTTGGAAAGTGATACGCAATGGTCCATTCGCGGCGATGCCGTTATGCCAACTGCGAGTCTCATCAAATTGCCAGTCATGATAGAAGCGTATCGCCAAGTCGCTGCTGGCAAAGTCCAACTCGACCAACGGATCGAATTGCGCAAAGAAGATATGGTTCAGGGCTCAGGGATTTTAACGAGCCACTTTTCGCCTGGAACCAGTTTATCACTCAGAGACGCTATCCGATTAATGATTGTCTACTCGGACAATACCGCGACGAACTTGGTCGTCGATGCGATTGGGCTACCGGCGACCACCGCTGCGATGAAAGAGCTTGGTTATGCAGAAACTCAGCTCAACTCAAAAGTGTTTCGACGGGACGTGTCGATCGCACCTGAACGCAGCGAAAAATACGGGCTAGGCAGCACAACGGCACTCGACATGGTCGATCTGGTAACCAGATTGAAGCGAGGCGAATTGGCTAGCCCCGAAACGACCGAGGCGATGCTCGACCACTTAGTGCATTGTGACGACAAGTCGCGGTTTTCATTGCTATTGCCCACCCAAGTCAAAGTCGCTCACAAGACCGGTTCGGTCACCCGAGTTCGTACCGATGCAGGCTTGCTCATGGGGCCGGGATGCACGATCGCGTTGTGTGTGTTGACGGACAACAACAAGGATATCCGCTGGACCGACGACAACGCTGGAAACAAATTGAGCGCCGACATTGCGAAAGCGGTCTACGATCGGCTTGCCCCAAAGACGGTGGACAAAGAGGCAACCAGCACGGAAGCCAAAGCAATGCGTATTGGAGCGACCGGCGATCTTGTTGAGTCGCTTCAACGGACACTCAAAGCGAAGTTATTGCCCCCTGGAAGTATTTCGGTTGATGGTGACTTTGGACCTGCCACGGAGGCGGCAGTCAAAGCCTTTCAGAAACAAGAAAAACTCGAAGCGACCGGAGTTGTGGATGAAGCCACCTGGAAAGCGCTCGGTGCCTTGATAGAACAAGACCAACCGCTGCCAGCACCACAAGTTGTGAACTCAGAAAAACTTGAAAAGAAGCCTTCGGATGATCCGTTCGGTCCGCCCCATGTCACTTGTACCGCCTGGACCATCGTGGATCGAACCAGTGGCGAGTCGATCGCGACAAGCAAATCGGAAACCCCGATGCACATTGCCAGCACGACCAAAATCATGACCGCTTATCTGGTGTTTAAGCTCGCCGCTGCGCATCCGGACGTGCTGGATGAAGTGTTGACATTTTCGAAGCGTGCGGACGACACGGTTGGTTCCACGGCCGGAGTTCGGGCTGGTGAAAGAATTACTGTGGGCGAGTTAATATACGGACTCTTGTTGCCTTCGGGAAATGATGCATCGGTTGCTCTGGCAGAGCACTTTGGCCGAAGGTTTGCAAAGTCGGATGCGAGTCTCGATGACCTACAGTCGTTCGACCAATTTATCGAGCAGATGAATTTAACTGCTCGTGAATTGAACATGCAGCAAACCAATTTTGTGAACCCGCATGGGCTGACGGATAAATTGCATTTATCTTCGGCGGCGGACTTGGCCAAATTGGCTAAAGCGGCATTGGATGTGCCTCGATTCCGCGACTATGTCACTTGCCGTCAGCATGGTTGTGAAGTGATTGGTATCGGAGGATACAAGCGCAATTTGAAATGGGAGAACACAAACCGACTGCTGAGTATCGACGGGTACACGGGGCTTAAAACGGGTACGACCGATGCAGCGGGCGCGTGTTTAGTATCCTGTAGTCAGAGGGAGGGACGCGAGTTAATCGTTGTTGTACTCAACGCAGCGAACTCGGACGCTCGCTACGTTGATGCACGCAATTTACACGCCTTTGGATGGCGAAAATCGCTTTAGGCTTGCTTTGCGGGCTTTTTTCTCTTGCCTTTGCTCCGCTCCAACTTCTCGCCTTCCGGTTTGCTAGAATCGGAATGCTTTTCTATAGCGTCTTTTAATTGCGCCTCTAACTTTGCATAGGCTTCTTGTTGCGATTTCAATCGCAGTTCCAACGCCGTCATGGCCTCTCTATTTGCTGCTTCGACTTTTTCTATTTGCTTTTTCCATTCGGCTTGCATTTGCTTAATCTGGATATTCAACTGCTCGACTTGGCCAGATGGATGGATGCCAGGCGAAGCGAGTGTCCGAGCCGGTGCTGATTTGGGAGCAGGCAGTAACGTGATATTGGCACTGCTCAACGGTGCGGCTGGCGTCGCACTGTTTGGTGAAATCACTTCGTTCCATGGTACGACTGGAATCGGCATGCTACTCAAAGGTGGCAATCCCAATCGCTGTCGGCAGACTTCGCAATTCAGGACGTCTGCTGGCAGATTGTTCAAATCAATTTGAGCGGAACATGTGGACGCGAAGACCAAGCTACAGCTTAGCGCTATCCCTACTATCCAATCACTTTTTCGAATCGTTTTCATTTTTGCGCTAACTCAGAAGGAAAAGAACCCCGCTTTGCTCGTTCTCTATACGAGGGGCGAGGGAACACAGGCTTTCAATGGGAGAGACTAGTATAATTGGTGGGTTTCGAGAAAAAATCACCTGATCTAAAAAAGGAAGTATTGTGCCAAATGCCTGGTTGTTTCACATCGATCCGGAGTGACCTAATGTGTTACTCTCGATGCTTTACGCAGCTATCCGAGTGAATAGTCCCAACCCAT
>JAYVPE010000374.1:0-4902 GCA_043757575.1 Pirellula sp. | reverse complement strand
ATTGAAACAAAATGACACCCAACGAAGCCATTGATTTGGTACGAGACGCGATTCTCATGTCGCTCATAATAGGGGCTCCGCTGTTGCTGGTCGGCATGCTGGTCGGTTTGGCAATCGGTCTAATTCAAGCTCTTACGCAGATTCAAGATCAGACCGTAAGCACGGTCCCTAAGCTCGTTGCGATGACGCTTGCAATTATCGTTTGCTTGCCTTGGTTAACCGATCGCATGTTGGATTACTCGCGAAACGTACTTCGCGAACTGCCACCTCATATGTCTGAGCGATAAATAGGTTTCGCAATGTCCAGCGGCGATTTTGTTGCGACACTGTTCTATGGTCCGATGTGGACTTTTTTGTGCGTTCTTGGCCGCACCGGGCCGCTGCTGGCCATGATGCCACCTATTCACGGTTCAGCGATTCCTAAACGAGTCAAAGTGCTATTGGCATTGATGATCGCAATGTCAGTCACGCCACTTGTGATGCTCAACGCTACACCCTTGCCTCCGCATCTTGCAGGCATGGTCATAGGACTGGCCAAAGAACTTCTTTTGGGCCTATTGTTTGGAACAGCAGTTCTGATGATCGTCACGAGTTTACAGGTTGGTGGTCAGGTGATTAGTTCACTCGCAAGTATGGACGTCGCGCAAGCAGCCGATCCCACTACACAAGAAACCGTAACTGTCGTTAGCCAAATGTTTTCTTGGGTCGCGATGGCTTTGTTTTTAACCCTGGGCGGCCACCGCATCGTTTTAGGAGCGTGCCTCGATAGTTTTAGTGTGTACCCAGCAGGTGGTATTATTGCGGAGGAGCATTGGCTTCTGCATTTGCATGAGCTACTTCGGCACAGCGTATCGGTCGGCATGCGGGCCGCAGCACCGCCCGCAATCGCGTTACTGCTAGCCAATTTTGTAACTGCCCTGATTGGCCGGACACTTCCGCAACTCAACATTATGGCCATCGGCTTCAACATCAACGTCACGATCATGATCTTGGTTCTGACCATGTCGATGGCGAGCATCGGCTGGGTGTTTCAAAACGAGCTGGTGGAATGGATAGAAATGACTACCCGAATGTTCTCTAGTCCGTCCACTAAAATTGCGTTTGCGAATCGACCTATGGAGGTGATGCGTGGCGGATAGTGGGGGCGAAAAGAAACATGACCCGACAGACTACCGTCGCCAGAAAGCGCGTGAGGAAGGAAACGTCGTTCGAAGTCCCGACTTAACATCGGCGGTGTTGCTACTCGCTGGAGTCATGCTCCTAGACTTTACGGGGCCTCAAGTGGTTCGGACGTTGATGGAACTTATCAATGAAGAACTAACCCGATCTCTTGATTGGCAAACCGATCCTCGAACAGCGGTCCTGCAGGTTGTACGATTGATCGGAAAGGGTAGTTTGGCACTTTTACCATTAATGGGCGGGGTGCTTTGTACCTCTCTCGTGGTGCACTTTGCCCAAGTGGGACCGTTGTGGCTACCTGATAAACTTGGGATCGATTTCACGCGAATCGATCCCCTGAAAGGCCTCCAACGGCTATTTACGATTGTCAACGTTTCGAAACTTGGCTTTGGATTGTTTAAGATCGGACTTGTTGCGGGCATTCTGCTATTGGGTGTCTGGTCTCGATGGGATTCCATTTTGGCTCTTGGCACTGGCAGCATCGAGACGGTCGGACAATTCGTGTGGACGACGATGATCGATCTATGCCGCAACGTTGCCGCTGCATTGTTAATCCTATCAGTAATTGACTATGCATTCCAAAGATGGAAATACGAGCAAGATCTGCGAATGACGGACGAAGAGCTACGAGAAGAAATGAAGATGATGCAAGGTGACCCGCAGGTCAAATCGCGGCGACGCAAAATACAACGCGATTTGGCCGCTCAACGACTGCATTCGGATGTGCCCAAAGCGGACGTCGTCGTGACTAATCCGACGGAGTTGGCGATCGCGCTTCGATATGATCCTCTGACAATGAAGGCACCGATCGTTGTAGCCAAGGGAGCAAGTCTGGTCGCAGCCAAAATTCGTAAACTTGCTTTGGAACATGGTATTCCGATTGTGGAACGGAAGCCATTGGCTCAAGCATTGTTCAAGCAGGTGGACATCGGTCAAGCCATTCCCCTAAGCGAGTACGCTGCGGTCGCGGAAGTCCTCAAATATGTCTACCAAGTACAAGGCAAATCGATTTCAGATCTTACCAAAGCGCTAAAGTAGCTGTTCCAAATCATTCCTCCTTTGGCAGCCTGAAATGCGGATGCCTATTTGGACCGCAACAGATTCAACGCCTTTTCCAAGTTCTTGGTGTTGCTGGATTCCAATCGCAGCAACTGTACGCGACTGGCAGAGGCTGTTGAAGACTGTTGATCGAGTTTTTCGATAAACGATCGCACTTCCACAATCAAACTCGGCGGCCCCCGCAAGATGATGGAATTGGTGGTTTCATCTACCGATGCGGTCAATAACGGTCCCGCTGACTGTGCGTTGATCTGTTGCAAAACAGTTGCAACTTCAGCAGAAACGCCTTCCGGTATATCTATCGCCTCTCGACCTGCTCCAGTTCGCAATTGCGATTTATAAACATCCTGAACAATGGTCGCAACCTGTTTTGCACTACTGCTCCGAAGTTGGACAATGGACGGCGAGATCTGCTGTAGGGTATCGAGCAGTTCTTCGGAATCAAAGACAGCCAGCAGTTCCTCGACGATCTTGCGATCCGCTCGATTTCCGCCAATTATCAAGGCGTTAATACGTGATTCAGCAACTATTTTCACTCGTTGAATTGCGTCCGAAACCGATGATCGGCGGCCGCTCTCCCCCGAGCGGAAAAGATCGATGAGTAGCTCTTGCAGATGTTTCGCATCGGCATGCCGAAGGATGTATACAGAAAAATTCCCCGCGGAGGCAAACGGTGTCACTTTCGGATTTGTAAGAGTGTCGAGAAGCCTGGCAAATAGTTCGAGAGCTTCCGTGTCATCCGACGCCAATGTCCATTGATCATCCCCCAAAACGACGATGATAGGTGGCGATTGTTTCTGAGCCGGTTGCTGAGCGTCGATATTGACTTGTGCACTTGTAAAACGATGTGCCGTTGCACCGTTCGGACTTAACGAACCTCCCTGTGATCCTAGGGCGCTACGGCTTGCTGATTTAATCTGATTTACCAAAACAGTAATTAGCCGATGGGCGTTAGCCTCGGTTGTTGGCGAGTGAACCGACGCTAACGCGTTGCGGCTAATTAAATCAACAAACCGGCTAGCCAAGGGTTTCGTCTTAACGCTATCCGGGAAACCAGTAGCTAACGCCGTCGGTTCAGGTTGCTTTAGCCCGATTGGTTGTGGGTTTACGACCTTAATTGGATTGTTTCGCATGGTCGGCCACAGTTGCTGGATGTCCTCAAGCAGTTGCTTAGAATTGCGATGAATGGGCACGAATCGTAGACGTCCTGAACCAGCCGACACATTCGCAGGCTGTGTTTCGCCCATTTGTTTCAGAAGCTTGCGAAGGCTTTCAAGTTGATCCTTGGTCGCTCGAACCAATACTTGCTGTTGATTGGTATCGATCGCAATCGTCGGAGCACTCGCCCTGGGTTCGTCTTGGAACAAAGCATCGGCCGCAAGCTTAAAGGAAAAGGGATCGGCCGAATTCAGCTGAATAATTTCCAGCTCGCGTGGCGGCGGAGCAAACTGTTTGATAACTTCCTCGACCGATTGGATTTGCGACGAAGTGCCTGTGACGAAAAGTTGTTCATTGAGCGCATCGTAGCGGACATCGACCGAACTGCCATCTTCTTTAAACAAGCTTTCCAACGAAGTCGTAATGGCTTTCCCATCGACTCCCATCAAGGAAAAGAGCTTCAGCTTTTTGAACTCATTCGTCGACTTGATTGAATCGAGTTGCTCAACCAGTTGTTCTGCAACGAGCAGTTCTTGTCGACTACCCACGACAAACACACTCTTCGCATCGCGGCTAAAACTGACACCTGCATTGGAACGTCGTCCTAACGCGCTTTGAAGTGCTTCGGCAACGGATTCTGCTTTGGCATTTTTTAGAACAAAAGCCTTGAGCGACGGGAGCTTGGTCGGCTGCAAATTGATTTCTTCGATAACTTTCGAAATCTCAACGTGATCTTCTTCGGTTGCAGCGGCAAAGACACCGCCGCTCGCCGTATCTGCAGAAAAACTGGCTTTCGCAAAACTCTCTTGCAGTGCTCGAGATAGAGGTAATGGTTCCGATGCAGTAAGCGAATAGAAGTGTGTACGTTTCAAACTCAAAGCGCCAGACTCTACTTCTGTCACAATTTGCGCAATACGTTCCATTTCCGAAACCGGAGCCGTCACGATTAAACTGTTTGTGGCCGTGTCTGCGGTCGCAATCGCTTTTAAGGAAAAGCCTTGGAGAGCCGCCTTTAAGGAGGTAGCGTTCCCTTTCTTTACCGCGAAAACACGGGTAACACTGTTCTGGGTTTCGACATCAAAATCCTTGACAATAGCCTCGATTCGTTTGTGCTGTTCGAGGGTTGCGGTTGCGATAAGAACGCCTTCTTCTCGCGAACCGTAGACGACTGCGTCCGGCATCAGATCGACCAAGATCGTCGACAATCCGCGGGCGCTGGCTAGTTTTAAATGGTAAACATGTGTCTCGCGGTTCGACGTTTTCGGTTGATCAAATGCCTGAAGAAACTCGCGAATCCTTTGGTGCTCATTTGCCTTTGCTGTGGCGGCGATGGTTCGGGACGCACTATCCTGAACGATTGTGGCCCTTGGGACCAGTGATTGCAAAATGGCTAATGCACTCGCCGTGTTTCCAAATTGCAACGGATAAACGGTAGATGAGCTCGCGTCGGGCACCGGCAGTTCCTGTTGCAGTTTATCGATCTTGCCTGCAACCATGGTCAGCTCT
>JAYVPE010000373.1:0-18723 GCA_043757575.1 Pirellula sp. | reverse complement strand
GGTAAGCGATTTAGCTTTGCCGAATCACTGCCTGACGATTTAAGAGCTTCTTAGCCCGGTCACGGTACCGCAAAGCCCAGTTCTTTGGTCAATTTACTACCGAGCGACGCAAACCATGCCCGCTCTTCCAATCCAACAACCTCCAAAAAACGAAATCAAAACCATGTTTATTCCCAGAACAGTACTCCAGGCATTTCGCAAGTTAGCGAACGCCTTTTTAGACAGACCGATTCGGAAGCTCGCTTCCGACATCGGGATTCACGCCACTGCAAACGGCTGTACACTTCAAGTTTCGGACGCAGGGAAGTCCTTAAGCTGCACGGTTGCATGTAAAGATGGCGACGAACCGTTGGCCGAGTCGGTGAGCATTTCATGCGATTTATTTGAAGAGCTAGCCCAGTCCACTGGCGACATCGAATTCGGTCCGGTTGAATCAACCGAGAATGGCAGCCGCTTCATCGTTCGCTGGCAAACCGGCCTGGCTATTCGGCATGCTGAACTTGACTCGCGCGAGCCTCCATCAATCGTGGGCGACATCATTCCTTTGAGCAATATCGATGAGCGTTTCCTACCCTGTTTGGCCAACGCCGTTGAGGTCGCAGATGAGGTTTCTCAACGATACGCGCTGGGATGCGTCCAGTTAGACGGTGGCAATGGAACAATGGCAGCCACAGATGGCAGTCACATGGTGCTTTTCGACGGTTTCGATTTTCCGTGGAAGTCGGAGGCACTCCTTGTCCGAAAAAGTCGGCTGTTTGCACTTAAGGACTTCGTAAGCCTCAAAGCCGTATCGATTGGGTTCCAAGAGAAGACAATCGTAATCGCTTCCGGACCTTGGCGATTCACGATGCCAGTCGAGGCGGATGCCAAGTTTCCAAATGTTGGCCAAGTGATACCAGTCAGGCAGAGATCAACCAACCGGGTTCAACTCGATCCTGGCGATCGCGATGCCTTAAGCAGCTGCTTGTCGCAACTGCCTGGCAACACGGAGGAACTGAAGCCGGTGATCCTGGATTTGAACGGTCACGTTGCGGTGGTCGGCAAATCTAATCAGGGCGCATCATGCACCGTCTGCCTGGAGTTAGATCGCTCGTTGCATCTTGGTCCAGATCTGCGTACAGGTACACCGCGACATAACCTGGCTTTTGCGGCCAGGATCGGTTCCGACAGTTTTTTCCTCTACGGCAAGGATAAGCCGATCCTAGCCTGTGGCCCAGGAACGCAATACGTCTGGATGCCACTTCGCAACCAGGATTTAACGGTTGATCTTGCCCAGACGCAATGCGTCCGTACCAGCACAGTAGCCGTTTCATCCAAACGCCGCCGGGCTAGCTGATAAACCATGAAAATCCAACGATCAGTCATTGGTCGCTTTCTCCAGCTTGCATTCAAGATGTGGAAATCTAACTACGAAGGTGATTCACAATTAGTCGTCTTCACCTTTACCGAAAGAGCCTGTTCGATCGCGATGGCAAGGGACGGATTGATGCTAACCTACCTTTGCAATAGAGTTGACTCCGAGACTATCGAGCAAGCTTTCGCATTGCCATTGGGGTTTTTGCAGGTTTGCTCAAACGGCACTGGCACGGTTGAGTTGCACGAGGTCGTCGAAAACGGAGCACTTTTAATCAAGGTCAAATGGAGCGATGGGCTTGTACGTTGCGAGCGGACGTATCCAGCTCATGATCCGCCAAAGTATCACTTGCTGCAGGATTTAGCTTGGCACACCGTGGACGAGCGGATGGTGCGAGATTCTGCGACGGAAACCGAAGGGGAAGAAAGGGCGACCAGACACCGTGAAAATAGCTGCCCAATCGAGCCCGTTGCAATGGTGCCTCGTTGAGGGCTGCCCGTAAAGACTGCTAGTGGCGCAAGCCACTTGGAGTCTTTTTTAGCTATTGGACGATCGATTTCTGGGGACCCAGAGGCGGAGAAGCGCTTCCAGCACCGTCGGAGCAGCCTTTTTCCGAACGGCATCTCGCAAAGAACCAGCAAAAATACCGACCCGAAACTGGAGCGGTGCGGGAAACCGACGAGTGGGCGCGAACTCGCACCCGTTTGGGCGACCGGAGCAGGTTGGAATCGACGAAAATCCCACTTCCAAAGCCTCAGACCAATGATACTACACCGAGTTGTTTCGACGAGGAAACAATTTCCGGGACGAGCAGTTTCGCTAAGTGCCCATAACCTTGAGGTCGTCAGTTCAAATCTGGCTCCCGCAACTTGAATGGGTAGTAGCGAACAGTTTTCTACCCACGTGTGAACGAAAAGGCTGGTGTTGTAATGACACCGGCCTTTTTTCGTTGTCCCCGCAGTCTTTTGGTTATCGGACGCTTTTCAGACTAGCAAGGTCGACTCTCTTTGGGTCTCTCTCGCACATAACCTGAAGGTCGTTCAAAAAACCAATCTCGACCTCAGAACGGCCGTTTTAGGCAAAAAGTCTCTCGGATCTCTGTTTGGCGTACCCTGGGGTTATGAGCTTTGCATTCACCTGGCGGTAGAGAACTGCCTGCCGGATGATTCTTCGCCAATATTGGTCGAAGTCACCGCCATAGCCGAAATTCGCTCATAACCCAGAGACACGCTATTCAAATCCGTCTCGGAGTAGATGCTAAGTGTAGTGAACATAATTGCAGTCACTTCTGACGGAGTGATTTTAATGAGCGGGTTGGCAACTTTGTCTGGTTAGTTGCAGGCAGAATGCAGCAGAAGCCGGACGAACAAGGATGATCAAATGATGGACCGTTACTGTGGATACCGATCTATCATTCCTGCAGCAAGCGCCCAGCGCCATGCCCCACAGAGTTGGGCTAGTTCGGAATTGGAACTATGTCTAAGCACCAACCTGTGGAATTGAGAAGAATGAGTCTTGAATTCCGATCGCGCGACGGCGTACCGGAGTTGGCGGAACCGGTTGTGATTGGCTTGGATACGTCCAGATCGCTGAGCATCGCGGTAGCCGTACGATGAATCACGGCTCGCGGCTCGCAGGAAGCCGTTTCACTATTGACTCCGAGCCCTCCTTTTGATAGAAGCCCAGATTGCACAAAGGTTATTTGCACGAGTCATGGAGTGATCAACAGATAGAGCATGCGCATCCGGATCAAAAGTCTCGATCAACCGCTCTCAAACCACCAAACGATCGCTTCGTTTCACAAAATCGCGGCTTACCCAGTTTTGCTATGCTTGCTATCCATTGCAGGTTGCCGTTTGCTCGATTGGGATGCCGATAGCATTCATTCGTCCATCGATTCTCGCGAGACTGCTCCAAAGGCTATTTATCACAACAGCAAAGGACTGAAATACTTGTCTCAGGGCAAGACCGGCAAAGCTGAAACGCATTTCCTGAAAGCTATCGATTACGATCCCGCGTTTGCAGCCGCCCATAACAATCTTGGCAACATGCTTCTCTCGCGACGCGAACTCTATCAAGCTGCTTGGGAATTCCAACGAGCCTCCCAACTCGAACCCAATCGCATCGAACCACTTGTCAACCTCGGCCTTATTCATGACGAAGCCGACCGTCTCGAAGACGCCGCAGAATTCTATCAACAAGCTCTTCAGATCAACCCCAGAAGCCCTATTGCATTGGGCAATCTCGTTCGAGTTCGATTGAAACAAGATCATGATCCGGCCGAAATCCATAGCATGTTGCGAGATCTAGTCCTTTTCGATAGCCGTCGCGAATGGGTCGACTGGGCTCAGGAGCTCTTAGCTACTCGATTTAGACCCGATTATGGAACTGGGCCAGCGAATTCATCCACGCCCTCCAACCAATCCTTCATTAACCAGGAACCGCAAGGTCTCCTGTTCCATAATACATATCCAAGTCCGAATCAATTTGAGCTAGTACAGCCTGCAAATCCTCTCACAAGCTCCGCCCCAACAAAGGAGTCGCTCCCCAGTCCCGTCTACTCTGCCCCAAGTCCAGCCCCAACTTTGATGGACATCCCATCGAACGCAAATGGCGTATGGTCCTATCCGGTCAACGAAACTCAACAAATCCAATTGCAAAGCTATCAGGCAGAACCAATAGCAATCCCTGTTGGAGCGTTCAACGGTGCCATTTTGCAGAACGGACCGGGGCGATGATTCAACGTCGATCCATTCGATCCCTTCAATTTGGTCTCTACTGCATTCTTGCTCACTTTTTGATGCCCCAAACGGCGATCCAAGCGCAACAGTCACCGTTGCGACAAGTGCCCCCACAAGTTCCCGGCGATCTTAGAGCGGGAACAGTACGCATCAACTTGCGTGGTGAGACGCCGATGGAAACGCTCATTGAATACGTCAGCCAACGCATAAACATTCGGTTTATCTACGACGACGCTTTAAAGAGCAAGAAAATCAATCTGCAAGTTCCCGATGAAATCCCCGTCGACAGCCTCTTCAACCTTTTGCAGAGCGCCTTGGAATACAACGGCTTTGTACTTACACAAACCGAGAATCCGATTTGGTATCGCGTCGTACCGCAAGCTAGTATGCCGCAAGTCTCCTTGCCCGCACCTACGGTCACAGAGATTGAGCGGCTTGGCCCCGCCATCCCAGTCACACAAGTCTTTTCGCTCAAGCGTGGCGATCCCAACCAAATCATGGCTCTCATCAAGCCTTTCTTGACCGGGTCAGGGGCCAATACGATCGCAGTCCCAGCAAATCGCACCTTGATCGTAACCGACGTGAAGAGCAACTTAAGTCGCATCCAGCGACTTATCGAAATCCTCGATGCCGAACAAAACACATCGTCGATTCGCTTCATTCGAGCACAACACGTCTCGGTGGATGAACTGTCGGAGCGACTTCAGTCGATTCTGGCCGCTCGAGCAAGAGCCGAAGGACTTCCGACCTCGATCCCAAACTCTGAACAAGCCGCTAATAAAAACGCTGGATCCAACCGATCCGCCCCGGGCATTGAAATCGCAGTCGAACCTCGCACCAGTCAACTGATCCTCATTGGCCTGCCATCCCAAATCCAAGCTGCCTTGGAGCTCCTAAAGTCACTTGACGTCCCTTTGACCACGACGACGCAAAACTACCGACCTCAGTTCCTATCGCCAAAGCAGCTCGACGAAATACTTCGGCAATGGGTGGATTCTGTTTCGCCAAAACCTGTCTATGACTCAAGAGTCGAAGGTGCCCAACTCGTTATTTCGACAACTGAAATCATCCAGCAGCAAATCGCCCGACTCATTCCACAGTTTGATACCCGCGAAACTAGCGCCAGACAAAGTCCCATCCGCTTTTACAAGATGCGCAATATTCCAGTCCAAGACATCCTTGAGACGCTCAACAGTCTGCAAGGAGGCGGTGGCCAGAATCCATTTCAGAACAATCGAACTGGCGGTTCACAACAACGCTCTCGTACCACCAACGACCGAGCTGTCCCTGGTCAAAACAATCCGAATGTTGTCAACGCTAACAATGCTCAGCCAGGTCTCATCCCACCGTTCCCACCAGCCATGCAGCGAAATGGCCTTGTCAATCCGACGGGAAGCAGCACCCTGGGCGGATTCGGAAACAACGATCCGAGATATGGTAACAATCAATTGGGTGGAAACTTGTTAAATGCGTACGCCCAATTTGGCTACCAAGCAGGCAATCCCGGATTTCCAGGCGCATTTAATCCCTATGGCTTCCCAAATGGACAAGGGAACCAATTTGAACGGGGCATCCAATCGCCACTCGGAAACGCACAAGTGACGGCGGACTTGGGGAGCAACACTCTAATCATCATTGCAGAACCAGAAGTTCAGCAAGCCTATCAACAACTCATCGAGTTTCTGGACAAGCGCCGCCCCCAAGTCATGATCGAGGCCAGAATCGTAATCATCGATACAACCGACGATTTTACGCTTGGCGTAGAACTATCGGGGGGCGATCGATCTGGCAGCCGCAAACTATTCTCTTTCAGTAGCTATGGCCTAAGTACCGTTACGCCCGCGACCGGTGCACTCGCCATTACTCCCGGCCAAGGGTTCAACGCTACGCTTATTGATCCACAAACGGCCGACGTGGTCGTCCGTGCTTTGGCTACGCACCGTCGATCGAGAGTACTCAGCTCCCCAAAGATTTTGGTCGACGACAATGCCGAGGGAACTCTCGAAAGCGTAAACGAAGTTCCCTTTACCAGCGTGAACGCATCCCAAACAGTCGCAACCACTAGCTTCGCTGGATTTGCAAAGGCAGGAACTTCGATAACCGTGACGCCAACGATTAGCGAAGGGAAACACGTCAACCTCGATTACACCGTAACCCTTAATTCGTTCACAGGTGCGGGTTCAGCCGGTGTTCCACCGCCGCGTCAAACAAACGAAATCAAATCACGGGTCACAGTCCCCGACGGCTACACGATCATAGTTGGCGGGCTTACACAAAAGAACATCTCATCCAGCCTCAACGGCATTCCATATCTCGAACGCATTCCGTTGATTCGCGAGCTAAGTAGTTTGACTACCAGAAGCGGTCGCGACAATTCCTTGTTTGTTTTCCTGAGGCCTATTATCTTGGAAGAAGATAAATTCCGAGATCTAAAATTCCTATCGAGGCGAGCGTCGAATGCAGCCGACGATGGTCACAATTTCCCGGCAAGCTGCCCACTACTAATGGCTAAGTAGGATTCGAAGCAATAAGGTATACGGTTTGAGCAATAGACCATACGCGGCGATTGCAACGACCAGCCTTCAGTCCTAAGTGTTCCTCACATGCTAGCCCGCATGGTCACGCGTTCCACCTCTTCCCTGGAAGTTACCCCTTCGGCAATCTTGATTTCGCCCGAGACCTTCAGCAACTGCATTCCTTGTTTAACGGCTTCATCGCGAATGGCCGTCGAATGCGAACGTCTTGTGACCAGCCCACGGATTTCCTCATCAACGATCAGTAACTCATAGATACCTAAACGCCCACGATAACCAGTCCCACGACAAGCCGTACACATCCGACCCGACTCTGAAGTCTCGAGATTGACGCCCGAAGCATGATCCTTACACTCCACACAAACCCGCCGAATAAGCCGTTGGGCCAACACCGATACTAAACTACTGGCCAACAGATAGGGTTCAATCCCCAGATCCATCATTCGAGTCACCGCACTCGCCGCATCATTGGTGTGCAAAGTACTAAACACCAAGTGGCCCGTTAACGCGGCCTGCACAGCCATCATTGCGGTCTCCGCATCACGAATTTCCCCCACCATGATGATATCCGGGTCCTGACGAAGCACGCTCCGTAACCCGCTGGCAAACGTCATTCCCTTTTTTAGATTGATTTGAGTCTGCGAGACTCCTTCCAATTGGTATTCGATCGGATCCTCTAGCGTTACTGCGTTTCGCTCTTTGGTGTCCAGTTCTTGAAGAGCCGAATAGAGAGTCGTGCTCTTCCCGCTCCCGGTCGGACCGGTCACGAGGATTAGACCATGCTCGACTGAAATCGCGTTGCGAAAGCGTTCAAGTGATAGGGGATCCATACCCAGGTCCGGCAACCGATAGAGCCTTGCACTCTTATCCAAGAGGCGAACCACGATCCGTTCACCGTGGCTTGCGGGCATAGACGCGATTCGTAGATCGATCACGCGGCTTCCAACCCGAACAGTTGCACGACCATCCTGTGGAAGGCGTTTTTCGGCGATGTCCATCCGTCCTGCAACTTTAATCCGAGTGAGAACTTCCTCTTGCACGTCCTTGGCAATCTCGCGAACATCGAACAGAACTCCATCCATCCGCATACGGACGGTCAACGAATTTTCATTGGGCTGAAAATGAATATCGGACGCTTGCTGTTGCACAGCATCGAACAGAATGCGATTTACTAGTTCGATTACGGGAGCATCCGATTGATCGTGCAACAGATCGTTCGACGCATCGGCGGGCAGTAACACCGCCTCATGTTTAACTGGCGAAGTCGTTCGGTCGCCATTTGATACACTCCGAGCCCGATACGCCTCGTAAGCCCGATCGATGCGATCGCGCAGCAGATTCGACTCAGCGACTTCTGTTTGAACGGGCTCTCGCAACAATCTCCGAATCGAATCAATAACAAAAGCGGGCGTATTCGCACCTATATTGAGAAACACAGATTCGACATTCGATGCACACAAGCAGCACTCCTGCGTACGGCACAATTCGATAGGCATCTGAGAACAAAACCGATCCAATAGTATTGTACTCATCTTAAATCCACTCGCTCGACCAGTGGTTCACTAGGTTTCAAGCCAAATCCCACCAACTCGTCTAGTATATCCCAAAAGATTCCCGCCGACTCACACAGTGGTTGAACTGATAGCTGCATTTTGAAATCCCTGTTCAATCAGTGTTTCATCCGTGGCTGAGAAAATCGAACTCTCTGTCCCTAACGCTCCATCAACGCAAATTCCTTGCCAAAAATTTCGTCGCATTAGCATCGCGTTATCATCGGCAATTCTTGGGTGAATGTTTTTTCTGAATCGTGCTCAGGAAATTTAACTAAGAAAGTTGGAAGAAAGTTCTTTCTTCGAAATACTTCTCGCATATAACTACAGTCGCTAGTGCATCATCCATCCTAGGAACTGGGGTTGGCATGGATACCCAAAATAGGTGAAACTTCCGACAACACACGGAGGTTTTTATGAATAAGAAGTATATCGTCCGTCTCTCGGATGTGGAACGACAGGCATGTGAGACGGTTATCAAGAAGCTGAGCGGTTCGTCGCAGAAGGTTCGTCGAGCCCAGGTTTTGCTGAAGTCAGATGCCAACGGGCCTGGTTGGATCGACAGTAAAATTGCTGAGGCATTTAATTGCCGGGCGCAAACGATTGAGAATTTAAGAAGACGACTAGTCACTGAGGGGTTTGACTTGGCACTCGATGGCAAAGTTCGGCAAGATCCGCCGACCTCTCCCAAGTTAGGTGGCGATGGCGAAGCCAAACTGATCGCTATGCGATTGGGTAAGCCACCGTTAGGATTTGGTAAATGGACATTGCGGCTGCTTGCCGATCAATTAGTAAAATTGGAAGTTGTCGCTTCGATCAGCCCCGAGACTGTTCGTCAAACGCTAAAAAAAACCGCATGACCAACCGTATGATCGACTACTGGGTGATTCCCCCTGAGTGCGATGCTGAGTTTGTAGCTTGCATGGAAGAAGTGCTTGAAACCCAGCAACCTCCCAGGACATTCTGGAGAAAGGTGTTCGAGTTCTCGACAGGACAGAAGTTGCACCCGAGCGAACTTATGAGTCGCGAGTATGTATGTTCCCTAACAGATTTGAAGAGCACTCGCAGCACGAGTGAGGGGTTTTCTAATAAATTTTAAGAAATAAATTATGTTGAAAAAATCCTTGCAAAGCATTGCTGACATGCTAGAACCAAGCAAGTCGCATCCGCATAAGGGTGATGTCGACTTTTGTTGACCGTTATCTCACTCTCCTCCCAAGGTCATTAAAATGGGTTCGAATTTTGGACCTTCCGGATTGCAGGATGATCGAGTTGTAGATCGTGTTGCCATGAAGGTGCCTCGAGGTATCTATGCGACACTTGCATTGCTTTTGATTTTGCAATCAAGCTTACTCGTGTGGTCAGCCAGAGTGCATTCACCAACATGGGACGAACCCGCTTATTTAGTCGCTGGAATTTCTCATTGGAAATTTGGACGATTCGATCTTTGTAGCGTGAATCCACCTTTGATTCGCGTCATCGCGTCGGCACCCGTTTATTTTTTGATGAATCCGGAGGTTAACTGGAATCTGTATTCCACAGACCCGGCTCAAAGAAGCGAAGTGCTACTGGGTCGTGCTTTCATTGAAGATAACGGCTTTTCCGCTGTAAACATGTTGTTTGCTGCAAGACTGATGATACTGCCAATTGCCCTTATTGGGACCTTGTTGTGTTTCTTTCTCGCAAGAGACCTCTTTGGGAACAGCCTTGCAGGGTTAGTTGCTGCATGTTTATGGGCACTGTCACCAGATGTACTTGCGTACGGCAGCGTGATTACAGCAGATCTGGCTTCTGCTGTCGCAGGGCTCGCAGTTAGTTATAGTGCTTTTCGACTGATTAGGAACGGGTCGTGGAATCGAACCATCGAACTAGGTACAGTGACCGGAGTTGCGCTCCTATGCAAGAGCATATGGTTGGTGTTGCCAATCGTCTTTTTAGTCCTCTGGCTAGCGATTCGATATTTACCAATTCTGTTTAGCGTTCGAGAAGGCAACGCCTACATCAAGCCACAGATAGCTAGGATGGGTGGCCTTACCAAACTGGTAGTAGCATCGGTAGTTGCGATCTTGATCGTCAATGCATTTTATGGTTTTCAAGGAGTTGGCATCCAATTGAAGAACTACAAGTTGGTTAGTCAGCTTGGGTCAGGAAACATCGCGACTGTAAACAAGAAAGCCGGGCAAGTTATTTCAACCACGGTTTTACCAACGCATTGGGGCGCTGGGTTGGTTAGCAAAGCAACTGCAACTAAAAAATCTGATAAAGTCGAGTCGACGTTGACTCAGGTTCGTTCAGCGGATGAGCCGCATTGCCCAGCTTGTCAGGCGACCGAGGACTTTGTTTCTGCGCTTGGTTCGAGTATTGATTGCGAAGCATGCAAGCAACTTGCAATTCAAACGACTTCTGACAGTTTCTCACAAGTTCCTATCGGCTTGCCGGGAAATCGATTTCAAAAGAGCGCCCTTGGCAATCTTCCTGTACCACTTCCTCAGCGATATGTAGAAGGAGTCGACATCCAGCGGCGCGACTTTGAAAGTGGAATGCGCCGTCCTGAGTGGGCCAGTTACTTTGCTGGCAATTGGAAGCTAGGTGGCTGGCTTCGTTTTTACTGGGTTGGACTGCTTTTTAAGACGCCTATTGCTGCACTCCTGCTCCTCGTTTCGGCATTGGCTTGCTGCATGTTTTGGAAACTGGATCCCCAACAGCGAGCAGGGCTACTTTGCCTGGGATTGCCTGCTGTCGCAGTCATGTCGCTGCTTACGATTAACACAGGTCTGAATCGCTACCTTCGATATGCCTTGCCCGTTTTGCCATTGATGATGATTTTTGCAGCCGGATTTGCCCGTACTCTCACCCATGCTTGGGCAGGTGGACAGACATTTAGAGTCAGACTTGTAACGTCGGTTATAGCGCTTCTAATGTTGACTTATGCAGGAACCTCGCTCTCTGTTGCGCCTCATTGGTTCAGCTATTTTAATTCGATGGCCGGTGGCCCTGAACGTGGATACCGATGGTTTACCGACAGCAACGTTGACTGGGGGCAAGACTTACTTTTTGCTAAAGAGTGGTTGGAACGACATCCTGAGGCAAAGTCGAACCTAAATCTAGCGTTTTTTGGAAGCTACTCCCCAGCCGGACTTGGAGTCAAGTATCAAATACCGCACGCCTTCGACTCAGCGGTATCCTCCAAACTGAGCATGGAACAGAATCGAAGCGGACCTTTGCCTGGTTGGTATGTGATTAGCAAGAATTATCTAATCGGTCATCCGAAGCCTATCGCTTCCCAAGATGGAAGCCTGAGTTTTTTCAATTCCTCGGCCTTGACTTACTTCCAAGCGTTCACACCGGTAGATCGAATCGGTTATTCGATGTTGGTTTATCATTTGAGCAAGGAGGACGTAAATCAATTCAGGACGCAGCTCGGTTTGAGTTTGCTGCCTACTGCGAAAAATGACGGAAACTTGATCGTTCAAGTAAACCTTCATGACGCTACACCTTAGGTCAGTCGCTTCGTCAACAGACGGACAATTTATGTTCTGACCCGACACAATTGCTAGTCAGAAACACAACCCAATTTACCAATAACGTCCATTGAGAACCAAATCGTAACTCCTTTAACTTAGGCTGCCAGAATGAAGAGACTACTGAAAAGCCCAATCGCCGCTACTGCGACTTTATCTATCCCTGTGCTCCTATTTTCTTGGTTCATCGCTACGCGAGAAGTAGCGGAGTTGCAGTCGGGCGATCCGCTAATCAATCGTAACAGAACGCAGGTAACGGGCGGTATCGAGCGTCCGGAATCCGATCTTATTCAAGCACGTTTTGGCCAGATCTCAAAACTCGGAGAGAAAGCAGCCGCAGAAGCGAAAGCGACCAAAGATATATCTATCGAATTTGGAAAAGTGACTTGCCCGAAGGTTCCGATTCTTGAAAAGGGGCTAAATCCTCAGATGGATTCTGTCATCGAAGCCATCGAAACCGGCAGTTATCACGAGCGGCTTTCTCCGATCATTGCGCCGAGGCCGTTCGATCGAGAAGCTTGGCGCGCTGACCCGCAAAACTACCAAACGGTTTCAGACAATAACTCACAGAAAACCTCCAAGAAGCTTGCTTCGCCTAGCGGCTTACGATTCGTTAGCGTCAACAAAAAAATTGATCCAAAGTATTTAAGTACTTCCGAACCGGGTCGCATTTATGATGTAATGCAACCTGGTCGTGGAATCAAAGTATTGCGGAACATAAGTAACCCAAGAAGTCAGATCGTGGAGGGAGAATCCGTTTTCCTTTCCGTGAAGACCGAACCGTTTGCGCCTGTCAGTTTTACCGCCTTTTCAATGGGTAAGTTTGAAAACGGCTTGATGGCCGTTACCATCGCCGCGAATGCAGGGGGACTTGCTAAAACATCCTTCACAGGTACGACAGGACCGTCGATCGTTGACATCGTTGCTGGAAGCCCGATGACAACGGGTACGGTCCGATTCCAAATTGTCGTTCAACCCCGAATCACTAAATAGATAGTTGCTAGAGTCCGGTTATCAGTTGCAACGCGATAGCATGCGGTTACCCAATCGCAATGGCAAACTTTTACGCGTTGCTGTCAAAAAAATGCAAATCAACAACTTCCATAGTGCACGGTTCCAAACCGCTTCATTTAAGGCAAGATTACCAAAATGTCTACACCGATAAAATCGCAATTCCTCAAGAATTCCATGACCGCTTTTCACTTCGCGGATCGAAAACAGTTCGGCAGGTGCGTTGTGCAATTGCTTGTAAGTGTTTTTATCGTCAACCTTTTATCATCCCCCCTTCGGTCCCAGATCTACGAACCGCTTGAGACCGTTCCGGGAACGGATAACAAGGGCTTTGGCAATCTTACTGTAGAAAATGGCGGAATCGCGGCCGAATACGCTGGTGCGCCAAATGCTTGCACTTGCAGTTATGAAGCTTATCAATCTTGTGTCGATGGAAATCAGATTGGTGGCAATGGTGTGAGCGGGGGTCAATCTAGCTGTTCTGGTTCATGTGGTAATGACGGAACAAACATGATCGATATTGCTCGTCGTGGGATGCCACCAGGTTATTCGTCCCCATCTCCTAGCCCCAGAACCTCCCCATTTCCTTCCGGCGGTAGTCCGCACTCTAGAGGCTCTCTAATCGACAATGCATCCCTCTCCTTTCTCCACTGGGCATGGGATATAGCAGCCACAGCACCAGATGGTGTAGGACTTCAACGACTTCACCGCCCTCGGGACATGTCCAGGTCGGGCAATTTCGGGCCTATGGTGTTCTGCAACTACGATCAAACACTCACCGTCACCAGCAGTACTGAGGGGACAATACAAATCGAGTCATTCGACCCCCAAGATTTTGTGATCAAGAGATATACGCGACCTTCTGGTACCTCTGGTAGCGACTTTGCTAAAGGTGTGGCAACGAAACGAGATGCCCTCAAACAAGTGACACTCCTGCAATCAAATATGACACTGATCTCAACAAGTGACTCCAGCGAATTTAACGGCGCAGCGTTTGCGAAAGCCGAGTCCTGGGACGGTTCCTATGTTCTTTTCCAACTTTTCGACATTGGATCCACGGGCAGCAGAACAGGCCGACCAGTGAAGTATTCGAGTAGTGTGGGTGAAACAAATATCACCTACAAGACCTTTACAGCGACAGAGTTAGCCGAATCTCCTACCCGCGCAACGCAAATTGATACGGTAACAGACCGATATGGCATTACTCTGAGTTTTAGCTACCAGAGCACTCAAGTATCAGGAATGTGGGTCGTAAGTAGTGTAACAGGTCCGAACAGCACTGTTCGAAGTTACACTTATGGAACAGCGACAGGTGCCAAGCTCGAGAGTGTATCCTACCCAGTTGGTCCAAATAGTACCTTCAGCTACACACCCCACAGTGAATCGCAGGCTGTTGCTAACAAGATCGTGGATCGGGCCGCGAAAATGGGTGATCAGGTCAAGACCGTGTTCCTCAGCAATATCGCCAATGGATCCACTGTTTATAACCAGTCCACCACGGTCCCGCCAAACGGTATCCGCGCGGCAACGAATGGCGGAACAGAGGTTTCCTACCTGTCTTTACGAAGCGGCTCGCCCGAGCAAGCCCACTACGAAGGTGGCGGACGCATGAAATGGTTGGGATCAGTTAACGACTCGGCTTCAGTTAATAACGACTCGCCTGTGGAGAAATTAGAATCTGCGTACATGAAAGATGGATGGGCGATCCAGTCGGGTTCTGCGTGTATGCTTACCGGAACTCGTGAAACGGTAAACCACCAAATTGAGCGTGGACCCGGTGGTCCCAGCGTTGGTCAACCAGGGCTCAATACGCAAAAAAGCGATGGAACGACCGAAAATTTTGTTTTCGACTCTGAGAATTGGGTCAGTCGCACCGAATATGCCGACGGGACATTTGAGGCCTATTGCTACAATGCTGGCAAGCAAATTACGCGCTACCGAAACCGTAATGGGGAAGTGTCCAAGCGAGTTTACGATTCATCCAGCCGGCTTACAGAGGAGCAGGTCGGACTGAAAGACCATCCTACTAATACCCCTTCCTACGATCCTAATACTTTCGCTTTAATATACGACCGATGTGCAGTAAATGACGTCCAAACTGCCGAATATGCTGTTCGAAAATGGGAATATGTAGCTAGCGGACAAAATGGTGCAGGCTCCGTCGCTGCAACCATCGATGAGCGGAACAATCGAACGGACTTTCAATACAACGCTCAAAGCCGACTTTGGAAAGTTTTGCAGCCTGCCGATGTCACTGCTGGGGCACGTCCGACTACTGTCTACACATACAACGCAATTGGAAATGTCTCGACCATTACGGATCCAGAAAATCACGTCGTTACCTACGCCTACGACGCATTCGATCGGTTGACTGCAACGCAATACGGTGACAGCACCAGTGATCGCATAGAATATGGCACAACTGGAACTGGAGCTGGGATGGTGGTAAAGACCATCGACCGAATGGATGTAGTCACAACAATGGACTACGATTCGTCACAGCGTTTGACTTCGAAGATTGTCGCTGCCTTCACACGTAACTCCTCTGGCCAAGACGTCGCGACTGCAGCCGGGCTGGCATCTTCTACCACCTACCAATATGTCCATGGCTCGGACATGGTGTTAAAGACGATCGTGGATGGCGCTGTGACCGACTTCAAGTACGACTACCAAGGCCGCGTCAAGGAAACGAAGAGCTATCCCAGAGTTGGTAATACGCTAATCGCATCAAGGCAATTCAACGGTGCTCAGCTCTACAGCAGCACGGATCCCTACGGTCGTAAAACATATTACGCTTATGACGCGACCGACGGGAGACTCATTCGGACCATTCAAGCGACCGTTCCTGAATGGACTCCTTCAGCTCCCACCGGCAGCCAAACCTTAAGTCAAGTCTTACTCGCGATTACGCGGGACGCAAACCCCAACGCCCAATACATCATTTCAGACACTGTATTTGATAGCACTGGAGATGTTTGGAAGTCATTCAACGGAGTAGCAACAGAGACACGCATGACCTACGATTCGCGGCGTCGACCAATCGTTAGCCAAGTTGCCTTTGGCACCTCTATGGAAGCAAAAACGGAAACGCTTTATGATTTGACCAGTAAAGTTGCAGAAGTACGACATCCCCGTTATTTCGAATCGACGGACAGCAACGGTTACAATAAAAATCGAGAGCAATGGACGTATACAAATCGCAATTTAGTTGCCAGTCACATCGACGCTCCAGGAACTGCAGACACTGCTACCGAAAGTTTTGTTTACGACCTAGCAGGTCATCGTATATCCCACACGGATTACGGAAGCAATGTATGGAGCAATGGCGAAGCAGGCTGTTGCGGATTAACGCGGACTAGTACTGACCCGCTCGGTCACGGCACCATCACCAACTCAAACAGCCGAGGTCAGTCTGTTCACACAGTGCAAGTATCCGACGTGTCGACCCACAGTTCGAATTATAATAATCCGGTAGATTCCACATCCCTACAGGAATCTACGACCCGTGTTGACGTTCGTGGTAGGCCAGCCTACCAAACGACGTGGCTCTCTGCTCGTGGCTTGGTTGACGCAGGGAATCCTCCGATAGCTGGCCTTAACGGCGTGGCGACGACGGATGGACTCACATCTCAATATCTTTATGACAGTAATCTTGCCGATGGCGTTGGCTTGGATAGTTCAGCTGGAGTTTCCGCTCTCAAATTGGGAACAGGTGGCACCGGCTCAACGAGCATCTCGTTATCGGCTGCGATCACGAAACTAGCTGCAACGCAGGCCTCTGGTGGAGCTGGGATCACCTTTTCGGCGACTTCGCCGGGGAGCGCTTCTGTTACGATCAACTCGGAGGACGAGGTCAGCTTCTCAATCTCGGATGCGGCAGGCAGGTCGGTTATGAGCGGCAAGCTCAATAATTATCGTGGGTCGGGAGCAACAGCCGCCAATACGCTTGCATCCTGGTCTTGCCAACTTCACGATGAAACCACCACCCTTTCGGGTTATGGCACGCTATTGGTTGCGAAATCGATCGACTCATTAGGTAATGCTACCAAAACCTGGACGGATGGAGCGGGTCGTACGATCCGTTCTCTCGACCAATTGGACACAGTAACAGCGGTGACTTATGATGCAGGTGGCAATCAACTAACCGTTCGCGATCCTAACAATGTCGGTGCCGACATGGTCTACGATAATCTTGGCAGAAATACACAACGTACGGACACGTTCGGCGATGTGACTAAGACCGAATACGACCGAGCCGGTAATGCGGTGAAACAAATCGACGCCAAGAACAAGAACACACTTATCTCGCTTGATGCTCGCAATCGTCGCAAGAGTACCACCGATCGCATCAGTGGCGGAACGACCTTTGCCTATACGGCACTTGGCCAACTGGCCAGTCTGACCGACGCCGAGTCCCAAACCACTGCCTACACTTACGATGCACGCGGATCAAAGCTCACAGAGCAGTACCCGGATCACGTCGCAAACTCATCTGTGGGGACAACGGGTTATGGCATCGTCGCCTTCGTTTACGATAACGCTGGCCGAGTCCTACGCAAACAAGATCAAGCGGGTGACACTTGCTCGTACAACTTCGATCTAGCAAGTCGGATGACGAGCCGCAATTACCGTACGCTTGCGAATAGCCCTTCGGGTACTATCGCCGATACCGACACTTTTACGTTTGACCGAGCCGGTCGAATGCTCACCGCAGTGAGTGGTCGCTATAGCAACACCGTCGGCTACACCTTCGACCCAGTAGGTCGCAAGGCCAGTGAGTCATTGACTATTTCGGGTCAGACGTATACTGTTGGAACTGCTTACAACGCTCGCAATGAACTCACCAAATACACCTATCCAGACGGATCGACCTCCGACCGATCCTACCATGCAACTGGAGCACTTAACGAGTTGAAGCTTGATGGTAGCACGATCAGTACCCGGACTTACGACGATGGTCGCAGACTGACTGGCGAAGTGCTCGGCAACGGCATTACGGAAACGCGTGCCTATCGCAACGACAATCTCCTTTCGACGATTAGCTTTTCAAACACAAATATTGGCAACTTGGGCTATTCGTGGGACGCCAACAAGAACAAGACCGCCGAGACAATTGGTGGTGCCATGAGTGGCTACGGCTTCACATCAAGCGGTACCGTCTACGATGACGAAGACCGTCTGACTGGCTACCAGCGAGCAGCGACTAGCGGCTCCGCACTCCTATCTCAATCCTGGTCTCTAACGAGCGTCGGTGACTGGTCAAGCGTAACAACCAACGGTACCGCTCAAACGAGGACACACGGACCAACCCACGAACTGCTCACAGCCGGTGGCCAATCGGTCACAACGGACGTGAAGGGCAACACAACCGTCCTACCCTCAACGCTCAACCCCTCCGCCCTCAACCTCGGCTACGATTTCGACAACAAGATGAAGTCGGTCGACGTCGACGGAGATAGTTCGGTTGATGTGGAATACAAATACGACGCACTGGGCCGTAGAGTAGCCCGAGTTGGTTCGTCAGGTTCACTGGTCTATGTTCAAGCGGACCAGCAAACGGTCGCAGATTACGGAGTAGGGGATGCGCCAGCAAGTCCGCTTTATCGCTACGTTTACGCCAGCTATATCGACGAACCAGTTGTTCGCAAGGAAGTTGGCACTGGCGGAACACTTCACTACTACCACCGCAACCAGCAGTACAGCATCTACGCTCTTACGACCGCAGCAGGAGCAATCGCCGAGCGATACGCCTACACAGCCTACGGCCAACCAACGATTCTATCGGCAGCGGCAGCAGTGTTGACAAGCTCAGCGATCAACAATCGCTATTCGTTCACAGGTCGCGAGTGGGACGCAACCATTGGCCTGCATCACTTCCGTGCACGATGGATGAGCGGCTTGACTGGTCGGTTCCTCACCAGAGACCCCATCGGGTTCGAAGGGGGCTCGGTTGGGATCTACGAGTATTGCCACGGGATGCCCTCGAAGTTTATTGATCCTTCTGGAGAGCAA
>JAYVPE010000372.1:0-18750 GCA_043757575.1 Pirellula sp. | reverse complement strand
GTTTTCATACCAGACCACATTATTGCTAGCCCGGCCAGCAACAACCAAATCCAAATCACCATCTTTGTCCAAATCGATGACGCGAATGTCGTAGGCTTGCTGTTTCTCGCCGATCAGATGAGACTTGAAGTTACCTCGACCATCGTTCTCGTACCACATGGCTCGTTCGCTGCCGTATGCGACTGTCGCCACGTCCATATCTCCGTCCCGATCGAGGTCGATAACCGCCAAGCAATGTGGCTCACGCAACTCGCCGTCGATGGAATGTTCTGTCCAAGTGGCGGAGTCTGTGTCTCGTTCGAACCATACGACGCCAACCCCGTGCCCTCGTGATGCGATGAGATCCATTTTGCCGTCACCATTGACATCCGCCGGATGGATATTGGTCGCGCCGGGTTGATTGGCGGAAATCATTTCTTTCTTCCAAGGCTGAGTAGGATCCTTGCCCGCTTGCCACCAAGCGAACCATTGGCCATCAGCGCCCGCCTTAGTACCATCCCCTTTTGCACCCGAGGCGGCATCTGGAAAGCCGTCCCCGTTGATGTCTCCTATTCCAAGGTAATGAGACAAGCCGGGAGCATCGCCCGCGGCAAATACGAAACGCTCCCAATGTTCTGCTGTTAACGGATCCTTTGGAATCCGATACCAGACTAGCGAATAGGGAAACGGCTCCTTGGGTTGAGCGCTGGTCGCCAATAGGTCCAGACGTCCGGCATTGTCGACATTGCCAACTAACAGGCCGTGAACGCCGTTGACTTGATCGTCGATGAGCCTTTCATTCCAACGATCGGTCAGCGGATTTGCAGGGCACTGCAACCAGACGATGTGACCGGGATCGTAGGGTGTGCCGATAACATCCAGATCGCCATCGCCATCCACGTCCATCGATTCGCTATGAATCCAATCCATATTTCCGGAGCCGAGCATGATCGGCTTCCAATCAGGAGCGACTAGCAATTGTGTTTTCTTGCCAGCGTTGCAGACAATGTCGATCAGACCATCGCCAGTAAAATCGCCAGCGACTGCGGTCATGCAGGGTGCGCCCTCAAATACGACGTGCTTCGTCCAGTTGCTAGTCTTTGGCGGCTCACTGGCCTTTCCGTTAACAGACGTGCGGTCGCTTTCCATCGCTAACAACGCTGATGCAAATCGCTTTCCAACCTCGATCGTACCTTCACTATTGAAGTGAACTTCATTGGCAAGTCCAACTCCAAAGGTATCGACATAGCGGCAATCGCTGAACTCGTGACCGACATGCTTTTGTGCCGCGATAATGTCCAGCATGAACTTATTCTTTCCTTCGTGAAAATGAACGTTGACGGAAACCAGGACCGGCAATCGTTCGGCTTTGATGTCGCGTCGCAGTGTTGCAAACATCGCCTTCAGCCGCTCTGCGTATTTGGGTGCATCGTTTGCATTTGCGTCCGATTCGCCTTGTACCCATACGATCCCTCGGAAGTTGACGGTCATTCCTTCTGCTTCAGCGAGCGACCGGGCAGCACGTACTTCTTCGAGCAGCGCTCGATAGCACGCCCCGCGTTTACCTTCACCCGTTGGATCCCAATCGTCGGCAAGATTGGTACCGTTGAAAGCTACCTTTACAACTGCGAGTTCACTCTCCCTACCAAGTTGTTGATCGCGACGCTTGAGCTTGCGAGCGAAGGATATCTCAGGGCCGAAACCACCTGATGGATTGACAAAATTGCCGTATTGACGAGGCTCTGATTTGGGTCCTGGATTGCCAAGCGGTTGGACGGAGAGGTGTGTCCAATCGGTCCGGCACGAAATCGAATCGTGCTCGTCAGGCGGAGGGTCACCGACACGAAAACGGAATCGGATCAATGCATCCAACTCATCCGTTCCAAGCATCGCTGGATCGGTATCGAAACCCGTCGCGTTGGATTGCCCAGCGACGATTAGGAAATCGATACTTTTAGTTTTCTCAGTCGCCGATGCCAAGCTGCATGTCGCCAAAAACTGAATAGTGATTAAGAATTTCAATCGATGGTCGAAACATAGGGTCTGCATTGCGAAAAGTCCTTATCCAAGCGTATTTAAAAAGGCTGAGAATTGCCGCACGTAGATCAATACTTGACGTTTAGACCAAAACTAAGAATGTGAGCGTCCATACGATTGTGTACCGATGATCCGGGGACAGGACCCACACCGGGCAATACAATCGGGCCAACGAGTTCTTCTGGTAAAAAGTATGAATACGCAGCGTTGAATCCAACCGCTTCTGATAAATGGTAAGTACCTCCGCAGCTCAGCATATGTTGATAAAAAAGCGGAGTTGCGACATTGAAAAACGCTCCATCATTCTTTATTGGGCTCTGATTAAAAGTGTACCCCGCTCGCAGGTCGATGGTTTCGGAAACTTTTTTCTGAGCACCTAAGGCGACGGCTACAACACTTCTCCAGCCTAAACCCCCAAGCGCCCCAGTTCCGTCAAACACGGCTGGGTTTCCAAAGCCACTAGCGTTGTGATAGTCAAAATAGCGAATGTCCGCCGCAAGAGTCCATTTCTCGAAACCATTGTAAGCGGTTCCGAACGAAAGAATCAGTGGTACATCGATATTGAGCCTGACCGTTCTAGGAGCCCCGGTTGCATCTTCACCAAAAAATCGGAATGGCTCCATCCACTGAGGCGTTTTTAGTGACGCACCAAAATGCCATTGGTCATTTGGGATGTAGTAGAATCCGGCTTGTGCGCCTCCTCCCCATTGATATCGGGTCGCACGTGCAGGGGAATAGTGACCATTGGCATTGGGCGATGCAAACACAAACGGCTCAACTCCTACTTCGCCTGCGGTAATGGTTGGTCCAAAACCAAACGAGAGAGTTTCTGAGACGGCGACCGACACTGCAGGAGCAATCTGTAGGAAACTCGCTTCCGAGCTAACGCGTCCCAGGCCAAACGGCGGCGGAGCAAGAACGGGGTTGGATGGATTCGATAATAAGTTCGTTTTGAAACCTGCGATCGCGTTTAAGCCGAGACCAAAGGTCACAGCTTCATTTTCGGTTTTATGGACCCAACCAATATTCGGAATCGGAAAGAAACCATTCTCCGATTCCGTGCTACCGCTAAACGGTCCAACGGACGACGAAAGCCGTTGGTTGGCGTAGAGCAGATCCATCCCGATTTCCAATCCTGAACTCTTAAGGCCGCTGATGGTTGCCGGATTCCAATACAAGGCGCCTAGCGGGTCGAGTGGTGCAGCGGTCGAGGCTCCACCCATGCTGCGATTCACTGGTCCCGCAGCCGAAAGATAGGCACCTTGGCCATATGCGGTTCGATCAATCAGACAAGTCAGAGCGACAGACAACGCGCACAATACAGTCGATTGGAACACTCGGTAAAAACAGTTGGGCGTTAACAGCATGTTATAGGTCCTCTCTTCGTACTAATCGTTACAATCGACAAAGATTTATCGGCATGCCTCGCAAGCTTATGAAGTTAAAAATTGTTAGCAAGCAAACAATCTCTAAACAATTCTGGGCTTGGAACTGGTGGAAGACAAAAAATGATGCGTGCAAGCACCTGCCGCCCCTCGCTTGCGTAAAATCAAGACGATTGCAGCAATCCAAAAGCCTCCCCGGGCAGCTGTGCAAGAATTTAACTAGCAGCCTGTTTCACCATTTCTTGCCAGACGTCGCGAATAATATCGTCCAGGAAAAGAGTCGGTGCGTAATTGATCGTTTGTCGAATGCGTGCTAAATCTGGGACTCTCCGCCTGATATCTTCGAAGTCTTCATCGTATGCCTGAGAATAGGATTGGAAATGAATGGTCGCCGCCGGGTTCACAATGGCTACAACGCGTTTCGCCATTTCAAGAATCGAAATCGGTTGATCAGCGCCGATATTGTATATTCGACCGTAGTTGCTCTTGGACTCCATCAGAGTCATCACCGCACCGACGACATCCGACACGTGAGCAAAGCATCGTTCCTGCAGTCCGTCATCATGCACAACCAGCGGCTTACCAGCCATAGCCGCTTCCACAAACCTCGGTAGAACCATTCCATAAGCTCCTGATTGGCGAGGACCAGACACATTAAAAAAACGACCGATGACGATGTTCATGTTGCATTCTCGTACACATGCCAGAGCAAGGAACTCATCGATTGCTTTGCTAGCGCCATAACTCCACCGCGGTTTCGTTGTCGCACCGAATACCAAGTCATCGTTTTCACACCAGATGCTCTTGGGGTTCTTTCCATATACTTCGCTGGTGCTCGCCAGAAACATCGAGACTGATCTACCTGACGAATGGATACGCCGAAGTTCTTCTAGCAATAATTGAGTTGGGTAAATGTTTCGGTGAATTGTTTGGATCGGATGTTTGGCAATCAACGCGACCCCCACTGCGGCTGCAAGGTGGTACACCACATCCACATCTTGACAAACCTCATGAATAAGTTTGGGATCGCCTAAATCGGCATGAATCAATCGCAATCTTGGATGATCGATGACACGGCTCAAATTGCCTCGCTGTCCCGTACTCAAGTCGTCGACAATCGTTACGTGATTGCCCGTTTCCAACAAGCGTTCCGATAAATGTGAACCGATGAATCCATTACCGCCGGTTACGAGAATTTGCATTGGGAGAATCTGGTGAGGACGAATGGGGGAATAGGAGGCGGCAAAAAAGGGTTTCACCAACTAGATTTCAAGATGTAATGATAAGGCAGGATTTGCCTGGTAGACGTTTATAGCCAAATGAAAACCATTCACGCTTCCGGTAAAACTTTCCGATTGAAGTCTATTACGGTAAACTACGGAATTGGTTCGGCCAACACCGACGTGGACCTTTGTTAGTATTTGGATAGCGAATACGGCCCCTTTTAGCGTTACGATTGGGATAACTATGGAAAACCGAAATCGAATAGCCGCCGACGTGCAAGCGGCAATTTCTACACGAAACGCTACCAGACGGTTACTTGTAGCTTTCCTGGCAACCGGTTTGATGGCATCGCCAGCTTTGGGGCAACAGCGGGGTGAGCTACCCAAAAACAGGTCAGGCAAGTTCACACAGCAAGCGGGCAAGCCCAAAGATTCCGCGATCGTTCAACTCTCAGTCAAGGAAAAACGACAAGAAAAAGCGAGGGAGATTTTCGCGGATGCCGCAAATGCCCAAAATAATGGTGCCTTTCCGCTAGCGATTGAGCAATGGAACAAATTGCTCAAGGAGTACCCTTCCGATCCGTTGTCATCGAGCGCGAGCCATTTTCTTGGCGTTTGCTACCTGCAGCAGGAGAAGCCGGATTTTCGAGCTGCAATTGAGCAATTCAAGATTTCTCTCAAGGACACTGAGTTGAAGCAACGCGAGGAATCGTTAGTCAACCTGGGTTGGAGCCTCTATCAACAGGGGATGTTGGCCGAAGGTAATGATCGCAAGCAATCCCTTAGCGAATCAGCCAAGGTACTCTCGGCGCTCATTGAAAAGTACCCAGACGGTAGCTTTGCTGACAAAGCGATGTTCTACGCAGGCGAAGCCGAATCTCGACTGGGCAACCTCGACAAAGCGAATACGCACTACAGCCAATTGTTGCAAAATCATGCAATGGACACATCGACTGTCCGTCCTGATGCATTGTTTGGGCTAGCGCTTACATTTGACGAGCAACAGCAACCAAAACTTGCAAAAGAAAACTACGATGCTTTCCTAGCAAAGTATGCGGGGCATCCGCTTGCAAAGGAAGTGCGCCTGAGGGCTGCAGAAATCGCGATTAAGGACGATTCAGCAAACGAAGCAGTTGAATTGCTGCAGCAAGTCGTCGGGACTAAGGACTTCGAGAATAGCTCGAACGCGGACTACGCACTTTATCGCTATGGATTTGCATTGGCAAAGTCGGGCAAGTTTAAAGAGTCTGCCGACATCTATCAAAAGCTTGCGACTCAATTCCCTGATTCGCAATACTCGCAAAACTCTTCGTTGGCTGCAGGCCAAACGCTCATGCGGGACAAGAAGTTTGAAGAGGCCTTAAAAACGTTCGCTCCATTGCTCGTTTCCAAAGACGATCGAGCTGCGGAGGCAGCTCACTGGATGTGCCAAATCGTAATCGTTCAAAGCAAGCCAGCGGATGCGATTCCGATTGCTCGAAAAGCGCTCGAGTGGGGCAACAAAACTCCATCGGCTGTATTATTAAAAATGGATCTTGCGGACGGGCTCTCCGCATCGACAGACGGTAAGGCTGAGGCCCGGACACTTTACGAGCAAATTGCGGTCGAAAACTCAGACGATGCAATCGCTTCCAGAGCAACCTACAACGCTGCCTTCGCAGCCCTATCGGTCGGTGCCCTAGCCGATGCACAGCGGTGGAGTGAAGCGTTTGCAAAACGATTCCCGCACGATGCACTCGCTTCCGATGTGGCCTATATACGAGCTGAATCGACACTTCAATTGGGCCAGTACGAATCGGCCGCAACAGCGTTTGAGCAATTGATCACGTCAGAGCCAAAGAACTCGATGCGTTCATCTTGGGAGATTCGACTCGCCACTGCTCACTATTTAAGCGGCAAGTATGATAAGACTTTGGAAATTACATCCAAGGCCATTAAGGAAGAGCAAGATCCACTCGCTCGTGCGGAGTCCCTGTTCCTGCATGGCGCAAGTCTCTTGAAGCTCAAGAAATTTGAGCAAGCGATCGATGCGCTCCAAAAATCAAATCAAGCGAATTCGACTTGGGGGCAAGCCGATGAAGTTCTTGTAATCTTGGCCGACGCACAAAACACACTTGGTAAAAAGGATGACGCAAAGAATACGCTGCAGAAAATACTTAAAGAGTATCCAAATTCCCGATTCAAACCGCAAGTGGAGTTTCGATTGGGACAACTCTCAGCAAGCACGAACGATTTCGAGCGAGCATTGATCGCTTATGATTCGGTACTGTCAACAACCAAAGACGAGTCACTGCTCGCTTACGCTGCTTACGGCAAAGCATTTATCCTGATTCAAAAGGAGCAGTTTGCACCTGCTCTACTACTTCTCGAACCCATTGCACTGGATACTCGCGAGGATGGCGTCGGTTACGAATCTAGAGTTGCAAAGGCAATTTGCCTTCGTCAGCTTGGTAAGTCAAAAGAGGCAATCCAGGTACTCAGCCAATTGTTGCAAGCCAAGCTACCTATCGACCAGAGACCAAAGGCACTATTCGAACTTGGCCTTGCCTACAGTTCCTCCGAACAACTAGGCGCAGCGATTACGACGTTCCAAAAACTGATTGATTCGCACCAAGACTTCCCATTGCTTGACAAAGTGTATTATGAACTCGCCTGGGCCTTGAAGTCCCAAGGGAAAATTGAGGAAGCCAATCAAGTCTTTCAAACGATGGCCTCCAAGTATCCAGAAAGCCCACTCGCGGCAGAGGCATATTTCCATATCGGCCAAGCGGAATACGAAGTCTTGAAATTCGATCGAGCAATCAAAGCGTACACGGTTGCTGCCACTCGGAGCGTCGACGCCAATCTTCAGGAGAAGTCGCTCTACAAACTAGGTTGGGCATTCTTCCAAAAAAAGCAGTATGACCTAGCTATTGAACAGTTTCGAAAGCAAACTCGCGAATTTCCAAAGGGAAATTTGTTGGTTGACTCGTCATTCATGGTAGCCGAATGCATGCTCAAACAGGAGAAATATGTCGACGCTTGGCCACAATATGGAACTACTCGCCGCATGTTGGAGTCGGCTACCGATCCTAATAGCGTGAGCGAACAGGTCAAAGCGATGGTGTATCTGCACGGCGCTCAGTCGGCGAGAGAACTCAAGAAATGGGGAGACGTTGAGAATTGGATTGGCGCGATGAAGAGCAAAGTTCCGAACTCACCATTAATTCCGACTGCAAAATACGAACTTGCATACGCTCGACAGAACCAGAAAAAGACCATAGAGGCCATCCAACTTTACAGCGAAGTGGCAGAGGAGCAACGCGATGAGATAGGAGCTCGGTCTCGATTTATGATGGGCGAAGTGTACTTTGCGGACCGCGAGTTTGCAAAGGCAGTCTCGGAGTTTCAAAAGGTAATGTTCGGATACGGTGGCACACAAGCGCCTGCGGATGTCAAAAACTGGCAAGCCCGAGCAGCCTTCGAAGCGGGACGTTGCAGCGAGGTGCTGATCTCGGACCAAAAAGGGGACAAGAAGAAGAAAGCTGTGGACGTGGCAATGAAGTTCTATGAATTCGTCGTTATTAATCACGATGGCCATTCGTTGTCAAAGCAAGCCGATCAGCGGCTAAGCGAATTAGGGAAGCTCTAACGTGGCCCAACGGTGTTCGCCGTGAAATCTCGGTGGGGACTAATACTTAATGCTCAACCAAACCTCAATGAACACCCTAGCCCAAGTCGCAATGCGTTCGGTTGTTGAGACTGACACGCAGCGAGTATCATTTTCTGCCGAACCAATTCCATTATTTGATTGCAAAGCGTGGCGTTCCAATGGCTTTAGTGAATCAGCGATCTATCAATTGACCTGGAACTTGGGCTCAGTTGCGATCCGAAGTTGGCCGAACCGATTCGATACGCCGTCTAAAGCTGCATTCTGGTCGGGTGTCAACGTTGCCTTTAGGCAGGACCCAGGAAGTTTGAAAAGTATTGGAGCTTCGAATGCGATCCCCTTTCCAAGTCTGTACCGTTGGCGTCCTCCGGGGGAGTCATGCGCTTTACTGTTTCAATTCGAAGATCAGCTCTGGACATTGAGCGACTGGGTCCAAGGGCAACCTATTGCACAAGCAGAAGTTGATAGAGAGTTGGTCCAACATCTGGCAGCCGTTCTTGGTCGGTTGCATGCACATTCTCGCGATGCATTGGACTTAGACGGGTTACCACTTGGCCAGCTTCCTATGCAATCCAACTCCATTCGCGAGCGAGTGGAGTCATTGAATTTCCTCCATCATCGCATGTTTAGTGCGATCGATGAAACCTCATTTTTTTCTAACCACAATTTGTCGGATCGGGTGAAGCACTGCATTGCGATTGTTTTCGAGAGGAAACTAGATTGGCAGCGGTTCCTAAAGATTTGCGAAGGTCAAATGCGAATTTGCCATTGGATAGTTCGAGATCTATGGCGCGAGAATGTGTTGTTGGATGACTCGCAACGCTTTTCTTCGATTGTTGATCTTGGGGCGACTCGTTTCGATTGGCCAGGCTTGGATTTTACGAGGCTCTTTGGAAGCTTGTCCTATGGTTCAAAAAAAACGCTAGTCGTAAGCAAAGGCCAAAACGATAACCTTTGGGCGGATGCCTATGCCGCTTACACGCACGAACATGCAAACCATGCAATTGAATCTCTCGACGAGTGTAGAATGTTGCATCTCGTTTCCAATGGACTCGCTATATTGCAGTGGGTGCGATGGATCAAGGAGGGAACCTTTGATTTTAAGAACGCGGGAAAAACTCAGCGTGTCGCCGACCGCATCTCCGAACTTTGTGATCAATTTCTAACCGAACAACGTGTGGAATAGGATCGCGGCTGGACGGTTTTCAACATTTCAAGTACCAGTTCGCATGAAGCTTGGCTAATTCGATTTCAATAGCTGCAGCACTTTGGGAAGACGTCGAATTTTTCCATCGCGATCGATGCATGCAATAACGCTGTGGCCAGTTACCACGATCGTCGGCGGCAATTTCGACGTCTCGCTTTTTATAAGCTGATACTCATGTTCAACTCTCGCTCCGTGGCTGTGTCGCAGGGAAGTTATCAATACAAGCTCGTCATCAAATTGAGCTGGAAGTCGAAAATCCACGTGCATGCTGCGTACGACCAACATTAACCCGGTTTGTTCCAGTTCGCGATAGGAGACCCCAATCGACCTCAACATTTCAACGCGTCCTCGCTCAAAGTAGTTTAAATACTGTGAGTTGTGTACGCGGCCCTGACCGTCGGTCTCGAAGTACTGGACTCGGATGGGTAGCCGATGCGAGTGCTGAGAACTGCTTCCGGCTGAACTATTCATTTATCATTTCAAATCTTGCGTGGCGTGTCAGAAAGCGTCCTTAGCAATGAAGAAAACCATCAAAAAAGCAGTCCGCTATGCAGCGTTTTTTCGAGGCGATCTGCCTTTTCGGCTATATACGATTGCATTGCCTCGTTTGCCTGTGATTTCGGTTGCTCCACAACGATTTAGCGTAAAGGCAATCTGCTGAGCAAACCATCGCGGTTGTTCAAGATACTGTGCAAGCTCTTTAGTGTCGAATGTACTTGGCAGATTCGGATTACCAAGGATCCGCCACAGGTCCGCTATACCCTTTAGTACATTGAGTTCGCCTACTTTTGCCAAATGTTGGTCGAGCGTCTTATACTGTTTGCGACGCTTGCGTTTGTTGACTTGGTCGAGACGTTGTTCAATGCATTCGACCGAGAGGACTTCAAGTGTCAACCTGGGGCTAGGAAAGACTTGCGTAAAATGGATCAATTCGCGAAAAATATGCACTTCGGCCAGTTTCTTAGGGCTCTTTCGACGACGAAGTAATTCGCCCCCGTCTCGATCCAATGTCTCAATCCATTTGCAACGGATAATAGGTTTGATAATTCGGAGACGGTGACCGTTTTGCAGGAGTTTTTTAGCCTTGTCGCGGATGGCACCAAGCCCAGCATGTTGGATTTCCACTAAAAACCCATCGGAATCAATAGCATCGATTCGAAAGCCGTCCACGGTGACTTCGATGGAGTTCGAATCGGCTGCGAAATAATATTTTAGTTGTCGGTGGAGTGATGTTTCCATACCGTCTTATACCGATTTATGCTTCAATCGGACAAGATGAGCTTGGCCACTTTCCAAAGCGCTCACGGACGAGTCGTTTAGTTTTCTTTGGACTTAATTTAGCATCCTGGCCGCGAGTGGACTTTGCGACAGTTTGCGGTGTTGGTCAAGACCGCTCAACGTGAGTGTTCTGCCATCTTGTTTGAAGTCGCGTTCCAAATCGTGCAAACGTGACATTACCGTATGATCGAGATACTTAGCCTTGGCACAATCGACTACAACGTTGCTGCCGCGAGGCGCGGCCGAAATTCGACTTTTCAGTTTCAACCAGTTTGTGAAAACGGCTGGGCCGAGAAGCGAAATCGTTTCGCTTTGCCCCTGCTGCGATACGCTTACGGGCATCGAAACAAAATCGATCGGCCTGACTCCGTAAAACATTTCAATCATGAATTTCGCGAGAATCCCAATCCCAACGCCGATCAACAAATCCGTAGCTAAAACGCCGAGGATTGTGGAAAGAAATATAATCAACTGTTCTTTACCAACATGCCACATGTGAAGAAACTCTTTATAGTGCGTCAATCGGCAACCGGCGTAGATTAGCATTGCCGCAAGTGCAGTGACGGGAATGTTGTTAAGCAATTTTGGAAGAACCAAGATGCTTATCAACAAGAAAAAACCATGGAACGCGTTGGACCACCTAGTGCGGGCACCATAGTCCTTGTTCGCTGAACTACGGACGATCTCGGAAATCATTGGCAAACCACCTATACATGCAACTGCTGCGTTCGCTGTACCAATGGCAATCAAATCCCGATTCAGGTCCGTTTTTCGTTTCCAGGGATCAAGGACGTCTACGGCCTTAGCACTGAGCAACGATTCCAGCGAACCGACCAAAGTAAACATCAAAACCCACTTCCAAAACATAACACTATTTGCGTGTGAAAAATCTGGAAAAATGAACGATTTGATAAGTGTGCTGGGGCTATCGGGCACCTTAACAAGCAAAGACTTTACAACGTGAGGGGCGGCGTGGCCGTCGTGCAGAATCTCGTAGGATCGCGATGCACCTTGGAAATTGTGATAGAGCGTATACGCAGCAGGAATTGCAAGAGCCAACACAATGAGCTGGGGTGGAATAGCTTTGCAAATCGCAAACCGCTGCTTGAGTTTTGGGTATAGGAAGAGTATCGCCAAGCTCACGATACCGATGATAGCAACTTGCCACGCAAAATGGGGAATATGGATGGGCAAGTCGAAATATGCTTCGTACGCTTCCGTGGAAGCATTCGGCTTTAGACCAAGTAAAAGGTACAATTGTTTGCCGATGATAATCAGACCAATCGAAGCAAGTAAACCGTGAATCACTGCTGACGGAAACAAATCAGCTAAGACACCCGCGCGAACAAGCCCAAGAAAAATTTGGATAACCCCGGCAACGACACCGACCGCTGCCACCGCAGGCAAATAACTTAGGTAGACGGAAGCGTCCGTATTGCTCATTCCATCTTTAGTAACGCCAGCGGCCAGCGCGAAATCGGTCACGGCACCGAGACAGATCGCAATCATCCCAGCCGCAGGCCCTTTGATGGTCATTTCCGAATTGCTGAGGAAGCTACAAATAATTCCCCCGGCGATTGCCGTGAATACCCCGTTGATCGCAGGAAAACCACTTGCATTGGCAATGCCTAAACACAGCGGAAGTGCGATCAAAAATACGAGCAACCCTGAGATTGCATCAAAACGAATATTTTGAATGAACGAGCCAAGCGGAGCGGTTTCGCTCGCCTGATCGTTTCCAGGATTTGCCATTTTGAAGCCTTCAAAAGATTTGCGTTTTGGACTGTGAGTATGTCTTATACGTGAAAACTATCGACTCGATCAATCTTATAAAGCATTACAAATCGGTCAGATTTCATCGCGACTGAGGCGGTGCCATATTACAACGTTATTACAACGGTACACTCGTTTGAGGTCTAAAATACAGCTGCGAGAATCTCGAAATTGTCCAAATTGCGTGAGGCGATTAAATTCTAATGGGTTGGCATACATAGAGATTTCCGGAATTTCAGTCTACAATCCGTGCAACATTTTTCCATTTACCAAACGTGACGTCGGAGCCATGGTTCAGAAATCGAAGTGTGTCGAAACTGTCTATTATGGAGACCGTCGATGAGGATCCTAATCGTTGAGGACGATGCGGTACTTGGGGCCGTTTTAGAAAAAGGCCTTACCGAAGTCGGTCACGTATGTCAGTGGACTCAAAGCGGCAGTTCAGCGGTCCATCTGCTTGAAATTCAAAGCTTTGACGTCCTGATCTTAGATCTCATGCTCCCCGATCTCCCAGGTTTGGAAGTCCTAAAACAGTTGCGACAGGACAAACGCGATGTGTCCGTTCTCGTTCTCACAGCTCTTGGTTCCGTAGAGGATCGCGTTCACGGTCTCAATTCGGGTGCCGATGATTATCTAGTTAAGCCTTTTGCTTTTGCCGAGCTCGTCGCGCGCATCGTCGCAATCGAACGCCGAAAAACCAAGACTCCAGTGACTGAATTGCAGACTGGAACACTGACAATTGAGTTGACTAGCAGATTGGTCAAACGCGGTGAAAAAGAAATCGAACTAACACCGACTGAGTATAAATTACTAGAATTTTTGATGCGGAATTCAGACCAAGTTGCCACTCGAAGAATGTTATGTGAGCATCTTTGGGAGTCCGATTGGGAGGGTGTTACGAACGTGATCGAAGTCCATATCAATCGCTTGCGCAATAAACTCAATAAAGGTTTTGAAATCGACATGATCCATACGATTAGAGGCAGCGGTTATGAGCTTCGACCGGATTAACGCAACTTTTCGATCGTTGCGATTCCGCTTGATGTTACTTAACGCCATTGTCGTGTTGCTCGCGTCGATGGGGACGTTGATTGGCCTGAGGACCGGTATGCGATTCGCCCTAGTCCATGAATTGGATCAAATCCTCTCGGAAGATCTTGAAGAAATCGAACTGGACTTGGCTGCCGCTGGAGCACCCAATTCTTCTCCCCTTTCCTCCCAATTGGATCGCAAGGCGCGCGGACATGTCGAGCATCGTTGGTTTGTCCAGATTCGTGACATGACCGCCATTACAACTGCGATCGAGGGAAAGAAAGGATTGGATGCATCCATCGACAGGTTGGCCCCTTCAGGAATCTTGTGGCAGAGCATTAACGTACCAAGCGAATTGGAACATAGTTCGATCGAAGCCACTGTTCCGATGACGGTCGAGGGCTATCGATTGTTTGATCGTATCGGAAAACTGTCGGACAATTCGCCTGTTCGAATTCGAGTCGGTGCGTCGATGAACTTGATTGACCGGGACTTGACCCTCATCGATCGCATAATCGGAATCGCTTTCGGACTTGGGCTTGTTATCGCGCCCCTCGGTGGTTATTGGTTGGCTGGTCGAGTGACACGACCGCTGGCAACGATTATCAATACTGCGGATCGTCTTCGGCCGGAAGAGCTTAGCGAACGTTTGCCGATGCGTGGAACCGGCGACGAGCTCGATCATTTGTCCCATACATTGAATCTACTTCTGGATCGAATTGCCAATTTTCTTCAACAGCGAAAAGATTTTCTTGCCAATGCAGCACATGAGCTTCGAACGCCATTGGCCGCGCTGCGGAGCACCGCAGAAGTGGCGATGAGATCGAAGCGATCGGCACAGGAATACCAAGAGTTGCTGGGAACCATCGTCGAAGAAAGCGAATCGCTGGAATTGCTAGTCAATCAACTGCTGCTGTTAGCCGAAACAGAGGCCGATGCGGAAACGCTCCTGATGACGGGTGAACCGGTCGCGCTGGTCGAATTAATCGAAAGGTCCTGCGACATGTTTGTTGGAGTAGCGGAGAGTCGATCCATTGAACTCCGCTATCAAATCCTTCGCTCAAGCATTGTGAAAGGAAACCGGCATCATTTGCGACAAGTGATTAACAATCTGATCGACAACTCGCTAAAATTTACGCCCGCTGGCGGAAAGGTCGACCTTACACTCGATATCGATATGTCGAACACAATGGCTTGTTTTTCTGTTCAGGACACTGGAGTCGGAATCGCGATTGATGAAAAACCACGATTGTTCGATCGCTTCTATCGAGGTGATCGCTCACGGCGGCGCGACGCAGTGACTCGTGGGACCGGTTTGGGCCTAAGCATCTGTCAAGCGATCATCAAAGGTCACGGAGGCACACTCTCCATCGAAAGCCAAATCGGTCGAGGCAGTTGCTTCCTAGTGTCACTGCCCATCTATCAGCCATCCGCACGCCAAGATGAGATAACCGGTTTTACGGTTAACGGTTCAGGACCCTCGGAGTGAAAAAATGCCGCTGATTTTATCTCGAGATTTATCTCGGGGAGATTATCGAAATGCTATTTCGTTAATACGTTCGATCGTCCGCAGTCTACTAAACATCGTCCGGCTAGGGCGGATCTTCCCAGTAGCATCCGGCACTCCAGTGATTCCCGATTGCTTAGAGTTACTTCGATCGACCACTCAAAACCAGCGATGTAGAGTATCGTTTTGATAACCGGTCGAGATTCAATATGACCACTTGAAGAACGGATACTGCGGTACTCAATGAGCTTTGCATTGCAATGATACGAGGTTTCCTCATCGTCGTGATCACCCATGATGAAGAACCGAACCCAGGAGTTCTTTCCTCGTTTGAATTCTTCGATTCGTTCCGCATGCAACGAAGACATGGTTGCACCAGAATCAAATTTTGCATGAAGCCTATCGACACCAAATTCAGGCAATGCGATCCATTCTCGCCATCCTACCAGTAGGAGTTCGTCGCATTCCTTGATTAACATGGGTTGTTCGCGACGATCGAAATAGTTGAGTATGGGCCGCATCAAAATACTAAAACTCAAGATGGAACTGGCTTGCCGATTTCTCTCAGCAGATCCATTGTAAACAGTCCTGAGCTATGGCCATCGGAAAAATTGATGTTGTAAGCATAATTTCCAACCGGCCGCATTTGAGTCACTGCTAAAGGAACGGTTTCAGCAGCGGAAAGCACCTGAAGCAGACCCTTGGGTTTAGACGCCTCCGCTCGTTTCTTTTCCCGGCAAGTCGCACAAGGGCAAGCATTGCGAAGCAAGCCGAAGGGATAATTCAAAGTTTCCCCATCGCTCCAGGTAATCTCTACTGAGCGGTTTTGAGAGAGCTTTAAGGCGGTGGGCTGCAGATCCATTCGTTCTCAATCAAACTTACGTTGCGAAGACTGGTCGATCGTTGGAAAGTCACTTGGAACGATCGTATCGACGACAGTCCCTGTTGCTGCCCAGTCTGTCCCACGCAGTAAAACCGTAATGAATCCAACACATTCCATGGAGTAGTCAGCGTGTCCCATCGGCGTGTGAAATACACGTCCCTTGTCGTAATCGATCGTCATGATCATCGGTTCGTGGCGATCGGTTCCACCATGTGCTTTAGAAGAAAATGCGGTGGCTAGTATCTGCATGTTTTGAGCTGGACCGCGTAGCCGATCGTATAGCTCATCCTTGGAGTGAAGCCACGACTTGGGAAGTCCTTTTGTTATCGGGTGTTCTGCGTCGCGAACGGTGATAGAGAATTCGTGTTGGGATCCGTGGCTACCACCTTTACCTGGTGAGTTGTCTACTACCTTTTTTTCATTGGCGTCAAGATAAACGTACGGTCCATTCTTCTCAGAGCGATTACCCCAACCACCTAAGCCGATCATTTTGTTATACTGTTCCCAGTCGCCAAAGCAATTGTCGGCGGCATGCAGGATAACAAGTCCTCCACCCTGCGAGACAAATTTTTCAAAGGCGACATTGGTCTCTTCTGGCCAGGGTGCGGCGCCGAAACCAAAATTATTGATGACTACGTTGTACTTGGAAAAATCCGGTTTAAAGTCTGGATCCGCAATCGCGCTCTTCTTTGCTTCGCGAACGACGCCGTCGTTCAGCGGGTACTTTGCTATAAGATCGTCTCCTTGCCAAGTGAATTTGGTCCGAGCGATGTCGACAGAGTAACGTTTTGTATCCTCAAGGTACTTCTTTACCATCATGGTTGTTTTCGGCCATGCACCGTGGTTGTTTTGACCATCTATGATCAGAGCTTTTATTGGGGCTTTCGATTGAGCGAAGCCAACATTTGAAAGCAACAAAAGCAAACAGAAGGAAGAACCGAGTACTCGAAGCATTTTGAATGGGTCCGGGTGGGAGAAAAACAGATGGAATACGTATGCAAGAGTTTAGAATCCTTGCCACATGTGATCCATTGTCGTTTCCAACGCCCTGATTGTCCATCGGCCATAGAGGAAGAGGCAAGTTTCGAAATACATTCAATAAACAGCAGGATTGCTTGCCTAGCGGCGGTCGACTTTAAAGCTCGATGCCAAGTACCGAGTCGATTCTTCTTCTAAAAGATCGGTTTCGCTTCCTTTGCTCTTTACCTCAACCCGAAAACGGTGGACCCCTGGTTTTGAGGCTTCTGCGTGGATGCGCAGTACGAGCTTGTCGTTGGGACCAATACTTGGAATCGAGTTGAATATCGCTTGTCCGGGAACGATGCGACCGGTATGCCCCTCGACTCGAACGGGTTCGATTCCCTCTGAGAATTGAGCGATAACTTCTACGTCTGTCGCCGATTTTTTACCCCTATTTGCAATGATAACCTCATAGACAACCGGTTGCCCGACTGGCGCTGGGGCGGGAGGGTCAACCACGGTTAAATGCAAGTCGACAATGGCGTCAATATTGGTTTTAAATATCGCTTTGGTTTCGGAAGCAGAACTGCAATGGCCTGTAAAGACAAGCTGGTTGTCACCGATCTTGGACATGGTTAACCGGAGTGGGACGGTGAGTTTTTCCTGCGGAGCAATCCTATTGATTTCCCACTTAATGAATTCGCCGTTACGAACAGCGCCTGGAGGTAATGAAACCACATCGACCCCCGCTGGCAATTGGATTATGCAATGGGTTCCAGTCGCTGGAATGGATCCGATATTGGACAGTTCTATTTCATAGTCAATAACGCTACCTTGATAGAACTCTGTTGGCCCAGACCATGAAGCAATCAGTTCCGATTGTCGAACTTGAACATCGATCGCATTTTTCACTTCCAGTTTCGAAAGGGTGCTTGTCGCAGTTGCGACGATTGGTAGCGTGCCTGATTGCTGGAACGTCAATTCGACTTCTACAATTCGCTCGCTTCCTACGGCAATATCACCAATTTCAGATTGGTTAGTGCCATAGGGTTCGGCGGACATGGCGACCGTGACAGCTTTTACGTCGGCATTTCCTGTGTTTCGGACGCGGATACGGTAAATTTGAGGTTTTCCGAACGTAGCTTCAGAAGGACCTTCGACGGCAATTGCCAGTTGTGGTTGCTGCACCTCGATTTTCATTTCCGCGTTTTGAGGCAGAACGGTCCACTCGACGCCTAACGCAAAGTGCTCAGCCTTTGGCGTTTTCAATTTGATTGTTGCGGTTTTGGAGCTGCCACCAGAAATTTGCTCAAGCTCCCAGATAATTGAATTGCCATTTTGATCGTTGTCAGGATGGGCGACGCCGTCAGTTACTGCGACATTTCCTATCGTAACTAGTGTCGGAACAGCTACACGGACTATTAATCCGTTGAGGGATTCAGTCCCCTCATTCGTAGCAACGATCTCGTAACTACCTTCTTCGTCGACCAAAATCGAAATTGGGCCATTTACCGTTACCTTTACGCCGGGAACGCTCATTTCGCGACGAAGCGGTGACGCTGCGATAGCTGTTGCTACGGCTGGAGCATTCGGCGAGGTAAGAGCTTTGTTCTTGGTTCCGTGCTTGGGTGGGTTCCCATTGCCGGATCGCGAAATTTTCGGCAGGTCTTTCGATGGTTCGGGAATCGATGGTTCGGGAATTGATAAGCTGTTTGCTTTTTCTCGTTTGTTCGCATTCGTGAGAGTTGCTGTCGTCTTTTCCGATGGTAGCCCCAGATCAAGGAGACTTTTGGGTTCGAGCCATTTTTCGTCTCCCGAATTTGTTACGGTTGCCCCC
>JAYVPE010000371.1:0-4943 GCA_043757575.1 Pirellula sp. | reverse complement strand
ATAATCCGGGCTGATGCAATTCATCCCTTTCCTCTTATTAAAACCGTCTCCTTAAGCTGCTCACCGGACATGCGAAAGGCTGCGTCGTGTGGGCAGGAATAAACGCACCTGGGGGTGCCACCGATACTCTTGCACTGATCACATGTAGTCGCCTTTTGGCGAATAATCGGGATCTTGATTTCTCCCTCAACTCGAAATCCATCTTCTTTACCATACATGGTAATATTGCCATATGGACAATTGCTTGCGCAGAGTCCACAGCCGATGCAGTGATCCTCGATAACAATCTCTTTGGAGCCTTCGCGGAAGATCGAATTCACTGGGCAGCCTACCAAGCAATAGGGATCGGTACAGGATCGGCAACTCGTTGCGACTAAGAAATTTTCGAATCGCAATCCTTCACGTACCAATCGCGACTCGCCGCCGTGTGAGTCTGCACATGCTTTAGTGCATTCATCGCATCGCGTACACGATTCTAGATCCAAAACAAGCAGGCTTTGGGCGTTGTAAAGTCCCTGGCCGACGAAATTCGCGTTGCCCGTACTGAGTTCGCTTTCTCGTTCGAAATCCTTTGAGAGCAAGGATCTAGCTCGGTCCACCAATCGTTTCTTGAAGTCAGGATTTAAGTCTGCAATCCTCTTGAGTTGCGAACTTTTGATTCGCACCAACTCAACGTGATCCAGAGCACTACAAGTGGACGTTCGAACGCCAGCTCGATAGTTGAGTCGATCCATGTCCGACTTCAATTCTTCGTTATATATCGAAGAAAGGGCAGCTATCTCACCAAAAGATCCTGCGGCCGAATCTAGATTTCCGGGACCAACATAATTGACCACATGCTCGCGGTTTCCTTGCTTGCGACTTACTTTCACGTATCCGAGCCGGACCAAAAAAAAGTCATCGCTGGACTCTCCCTGCTTAAAGATTGGCCGGCCAGGTTCAACACTGACTAGGTCGACGTCTTCCGAAATGATTCGAGCTGCTTCGGCTCGCCCCTCAGCCGATAGGGAGGCAAAGACAGGAAGACGTTTCAGGTCGGAGTTCAAAGCATGTCTTCGGTAAGCCTCGTTCAGGATCTTGCGACTACTGGCATTCCGCTGAAGCATGTATAGGACATTGCTACCTATTTCGATGACTTCCGACTCTTCGACCGCTACGACCGTTGCGGTTCTTGGATACCGATTTAGGCAAGCCATTTCACCGAGGATTACGTCTTCGACGCCACGAAGGAGTTTTGGCCCGTCCATCTCGGATTTCGTGTCGGCACCCGTTGCAAGGCTCGGTACAGCTTGATTCGAGTTGGATGCTCCTAGCGTTCGTCGCAAAAACCCAAAGATGCCTTGCCCGGATTCTTTTGGCGCGATGCGTGAGGTTGCTTCTTTACTCAACTGGATTTCGAATTTGCCGCGTTGAATTAAATAGGCTGTCGAACCATACTCTCCACGTCTGCAAAGAGTTTCGCCTGGCATCAAAATTTTGCGAACACAAGCGGCCCCGTTGAATTGCAGAAATTTGTAGGGTATGTCAGCGAAAATGGGGATGTCGAGCATCTCTTCCACATGCAATACTTGACTGTTCGCAGATTCACGCCGAGCCTGCTTTTGGAGTTTTTCCACTTGCTTGGCAACGACTTCTGGTCGAAACGTCAATGCATCGGTGGGGCAAGAAATAACGCATTCACCGCAGGACACACACGAACTATCTAACATTGGCAAATCATTGTCGAACGCGATGCGGGTGTCGTAACCTTTGCCATCGCGCGCAATGACATCGTTCTGCTTGATGTCATTGCAGGCTCGTATGCATCGTTGGCACATAATACAAGCGTCATGATTTACGGAGATAATCTCGGACGATAAATCCTTTTTGCGTTTTCCAGCAAGATGGCTTGGCGCGTACCTCGAGACTTTGGGATCTTTGGCATACTGCGCCAACAATCTCTTAAGTTCATTGGGGCCCCGTGTCGGTTCACCGTGCACCAAGTCATCCGACTCCTCAAGAGTTAGATGCTCAGAGGCAAGAAGTTCTAGAATCACTCCGACCGAGTTTTTGATCAAATCAACTGTGGTTGGATTCACTTTGCTCGCCAGTGTTGTTACGATCATACCTTCCTTGACATGGTAAGTGCAGGACGAGACCAAATCTTTCTTGACACGACCACTCTTCCTTCGCTCCTCAATTTCGACTAGGCAAACGCGGCATACTCCGACGGGATTGAGGTGCTCACGGTGGCACAAGACCGGCACTGGGTTTACCTCCCCAACTCTTGTGACGTACATTTGTGACACCGCATCGTAGATCGTGGTCGGCCTGGGGATAGGCTCGCCGAGTTCGTTGGCAACGATGATTCCTTGCGAATTCCGAAGGGGCACCGCTCGCTTTACGACAACCTCTTGTCCGTCGATTGATAGCTTGACATCCGCATCCAGGTCATCCAGAGTTGCGTCGGTAACACGAATCAACTGGCCGTCCAAGTCCCGCGCAAAGAGCGCTTCTTCGAGGGCTGTTATGTACTCGGTCGATTCGAGAATCTCTTGTTCATTGGCCATGATATAAGCCTAGTAGTGTCATCGATTAGGGCTGGCGATTCGAGATTAGGATTAGGAGGTTTTCAGCGTAGGCTTTCGCCAGAAGTAACGTAGATAGCTTCTTAAAGGATTGCTTGCGACTTGTCCGAGGCCGCAGATACTGGTGGTCTCCATAATGCGGCTAAGAACTCTTACCGTGTTTTCCAACTCGGCTGGATCATCGGTGGCATTACTTTGCAGCAACGATTCCGCGATATCGACCATCTTTCTGGAACCGAGTCTACAGGGGACACATTTGCCGCACGATTCGCGCTGATAAAATCGACTGCAAGCGATGGCTTGATCGAGCATATCCGCATCCTCACCATAGACGACGAGTCCAGCGCCGAGCATGAACCCGATCTCTCTGCCAGCGTTGAGGTCCAAAGGCAAGAGTCGTACATCGGTTGGTTCACCTACCAGCTTAGGAAACTTCCATTCCTCGGTCTCCTTGCCGTCGCGATCCGTTTTCTTTGGCGAACGAATAGAGCCCTTAGGTAGCCAAGCTGGCAAAAAACCTCCGGACGGTCCGCTCAGTGCAACGGCTTGCAGTGCACAGCCATCCCTCATTCCGCCAGCGTATTGATCGATTAACTCGCCCAGTGTAATACCGCATGGCACTTCGTAAACTCCTGGTCGATTCAGATCTCCGCTGATAGAAAAAAAGCGTTTTCCTTTCGAGCGGTTCATCCCGGCGTTTTTAAACCAGATACCGGCGGGATCGATCGTGCCAGCGGGCTTCGCCGCTCGCTCTCGTTCGATACCATCCGCAGCAGGCTCACGTAACAAAATCGCTGGCACCCAAGCGAACGTCTCAACGTTGTTGAGGATCGTCGGCTGATTGTAGAGGCCATTGGTTTGCAATTCGGGAGGACGATTGCGAGGTTCGGAGCGTTTGCCCTCAAGGGCTTCGATGAGTGCAGTCTGTTCGCCGCAGACGTATCCTCCGGGGCTCACGAACACTTCGAGTCGAAATTCCCGTCCACTGCCGAAGATATTCGAGCCGCACGCACCGAACCGAACCGCATCCGCAATCGCTTCTTCGAGCCTACGAATTTGCTCGAAGTACTCGTGGCGAATGTAAATGAAGCCTCGTTTTGCACCGGTCACCAAGGCAGCTACGATCATTCCCTCAATGACGAGATGGGGGGCTGCAAGGAGAATATCGCGATCCTTGAATGTACCCGGTTCGCTTTCATCCGCATTGCAGACGACGTATTTAACTTGCCCCGGCGCCTTTCTAGTTTCATCCCATTTTTCCGATGCTGGGGCACCAGCACCTCCCATTCCTTGGAGGCCAGCAGTTCGCAAGGCGTTGACGACAGTATCCGGATTGGGATCGAGCAGATAGTTCTTTACCGCAGCATAAAGTGGTTTGTTCGATGCTTGATAATAGTCGATCTCGCCGCTTGAAAGCGAAACGGACGCCGTTTCCATGTCACTATCGGCTTCTGAATCTATTCCTTCCAAAGTGCTCGTCACGATATCGGTCATTTCTTTTACAGTTCGACTGACAAACAAACTTTCATTGACGATTACGGCTGGCGCTCGATCGCAGCGTCCAAGGCAGGATGCCTCCGTGATCTCAAGTATTTCATCACCTACTTCCGATTGCAATTGTCGCAGATGCTTCGACATTGCGACGGACCCTCGCAACCTACAACTCATATCGCGGCAAACGTAAACATGGCACTTGGGAGGTTCTGTTCGCCGAAAATGTGGGAAGAAACTGACGACGTCTTGAATCACCCGAATTGGCTCACCAACTTGATCCGAAATCCGTTGGATTTCCGAATCCTGAATAAACCCATGTTTGTGTTGTGAGTCCTGCAGCATCTTGGCAATGCGGGTCCCAACTTGTCGGTCGATGAGCGATGTCATGGTCTTTTTCGAAGCTGTTTCACTAATTCATTATTATAATTGCGGAGCATTTCAGGCTGAAACACACGTGGACTGTTGTATTCTTTGCTTGCGACTGGTTTCCAGACCTTGTTTTCGTCCGTAAAGGGGTCTGCAAGCAACAAAGGAACTGGTTTGACAGAACACTTCATTCCTAAGCCTTCGGAGAGGACTCGCGTCGCGATATACCATTGAGTCGCGGACTCCCAATTTCGGAATTTTGGAAAAGTCTCAACTTGCTCCTGCAGCTTTGGCAACATGATTTCTATAGAGTTTTCGCGGACGGAAGAAACTTGCTTTAGTTCGATCTCCAGCCATCGGCGTAGGGACTCAGCAGTTGTCGCGACGCTCTTTGGTTCGGGAGAAACTTGTTCGATTTGGCTCTTAAGACTAGCGATTTGAGCTTTCAACTCGACAATCGATTGGCTTCGAATCGCAGAATCCAATTGCGAGACATTCCAATCGTCCCAGTCCGCA
>JAYVPE010000370.1:0-4945 GCA_043757575.1 Pirellula sp. | reverse complement strand
CATTGAGTTTCAATTCCGGCAGATTTGCGGCGAACGATATAGTCGAACGGCAAATCCAATTTTTAGTACAGAGTGGAGAGTGCTTCGGCCAAGTGTAGGTCAGGAAAACCGACAACGCGTTTTTTTGTCAATAGCTTGCGACATGGCAACTGCGACACGGCAAAAACGTTACAACCCTCACAGAACTCACTCTCACCCCATGCGGCGTTTGAGTTCTACATCCAACGTATCTAGGAATTGATCGGTGGTTTCCCATTTTTGGCCTTTGCCAATGAGCGATGCCAAGTCTTTCGTCATATGACCTGATTCGACAGACTCGACACAGACCCTTTCGACTGTGTTAGCAAATTCAACGACATCCGGTGTTCCGTCGACGTCCCCACGTCGAATCAGACCGCGGGTCCATGCAAAGATCGAAGCAATGGGATTCGTCGAGGTCGGCTTTCCTGCTTGATGGTCTCGATAATGCCTTGTAACAGTACCGTGTGCCGCCTCTGCTTCAAACGAGTTCCCATCGGGCGACATCAACACAGAAGTCATCAGCCCGAGCGAGCCGTAGCCCTGGGCGACTGTATCTGACTGCACGTCACCATCATAGTTCTTGCAGGCCCAAAGGTAGCCGCCGCTCCATTTCAGATTGGCCGCCACCATATCATCAATGAGTCGATGCTCGTATGTCAGGCCAGCCGCTTTGTATTTATCAGCGTAACACGTGTCGAAAATTTCCTGAAACAGATTCTTAAACCGGCCATCGTAAATTTTGAGGATCGTGTTTTTCGTCGACAGGTAGACTGGATACTTTCTTGATAGTCCATAGATGAATACGGAGTGCGCAAAGCCCGTGATGGACTCATCTGTGTTGTACATGGCCATCGCCACGCCGGATCCCTCGGACTTGTAGACTTCTTTCTCGATCGTTGGTCCGCCGTCGGCAGGTTCAAATGTGAGTTTAACTGTTCCTTTGCCAGGGAAACGAAACTCGCTGGCCCGATACTGATCTCCAAATGCATGTCGAGCGACAACGACCGGCTTGTCCCAGTGGCTGACCAGACGTGGTACGTTTTTGCAAATGATCGGCTCGCGGAAAATGGTGCCGTTCAGAATATTTCGAATCGTGCCATTCGGACTACGCAACATTTCCGGCGATCCAAATTCTTTTACACGTGATTCATCGTGAGTAATCGTGGCACACTTTACTGCAACACCATATTTCTTAGTCGCATTGGCTGAATCGACGGTAATCTGGTCTTTGGTTGCGTCTCGACTCTGAATGCTTAAGTCAAAATACTTGAGATCAATATCCAGGTACGGATGTATCAGCTTTTCCTTGATTTTCGTCCAGATAATTCGAGTCATCTCGTCGCCGTCCATCTCGACTACGGGATTCTTGACTTTGATTTTTACCATTAAGAAATGCCTTCAAGTGCAATGTTCGTGGAAAGGGAAACGCAAACCTAAGCGATTCAACTATTTCGCTTTCAGGTCTTTAAACTTAGCCGCTATTCCAAGGCCATCGCCAATTTGCATATTGCAAAGCAATTCACCAAAGACCAGCAGCCAAGTTACCAGTTGAGGGTCAGCCTGGAAGCACTGGTCTAAGCGCTGGCGTAGATCGGTCAAGCCACAGATACCCCGTTTTAGTTTTTTGCGGCGACAGTAGATGATGGGCCAAACAGTAGCCCAAATCCCTTGAAAGGTCGGTGAGCAATGAAGACCCTCACCGCATAGAACAGCTAGGTGAAGTTCATCGAAGGCTGGTACTGACTCGCACCAATCGGCCCATTTGCCTTGATTTCTCCCCCCCTGCGTAATGTTGTTGCCCGAAATTTTCTTTCTTTGTTTTGCAAATCGCTCGTCAGCGCTCTGTATCGTGAGCAACACATTCTCCTGCGTCACCTTCGAATCAGGTCGATAGACACTGATGGGCTCCTCAATGACTTTGATCATGGTCGCTTGACCTTCGATTGCAAACGTCCACGTTCCGTCGACCCAATTATTGGCTTTCCAACTCGCGGTCGTTTTGAGCTCTAAAGTGCTTTTGCCCGACGACTCCATGGTAAAGCCAGTGGGAGCATTAGAACCTTGTCTGGCAACCCGGCGTTGCCAAGAAACAAAGTCGCCGCTCAGGATTTTCATCGTTACCTGAGTTGACCAATCGCGAATACCCATGGCGTTTGCCCAAACCGTCGCGTCGTCTATCGCCGGCGGTTCGTTCTGTTCGATGGAGAACTCGTCCGTGCAATCCAAAACCCACGCTGACTGGGCACTAGGAATCGACGTCAAGAGCCATTTCAACTCGTTTGTGACGCCGTACTGCCAGAGGGACTGAATCGCCAAGTCTAGCATGTCCGCTTTCTCTCGGATGGTAGTCAAACTGGTAATGCAGTCGATCCAGTCCAAGTGTTTCTTCGCATTCAGTCTGGATTGCTGAATCAATGGATCACTCACCCCCATCAACGCTTGTAGCCAACCTGAGTTGGCGTAGTCTTGTTCGGTGGGTGATAAAGTTTTGGACATCGGTTTTCCATAGAAATTGAATCGTTGAAAACAACCGATGTCAATCTAGCAGTTCGCTAGGGGTGCCTACTAGTGCAAGTCTGAACTTTGGGAGAAGTGGACTTAACTTAACTACTCCCAAGGACTAAAACCAATTAGGCTTCGTTGAAAACCGACTACCGGGTCTTAAATCGTTCCGGTTTGATCAGAAGAGTTCCAAGATCGTTGGCCCCTTCTTTGAGGGTCAATTTGACGGTGCCTTTCGTCCATTTTTCCTTCTTGCCAGAAAGAGAAACTTCCTCTATCGACTTGTCTTGTGATTCGTGCCATAGCTTAAAGTCGAGTTCGATACCGGCTGGCAACTTTTCGATTTTAATTTTGCCTGCGGCATCGCTGATTCCAACGTACGGATGGCCCGCAACAATCACATAGCCACTCATCCATGGATGAATACTGCATTCCACCTTCGTCGGAGTTGGTTCTTCTAACGTTGTAACAATTTCTTTGCTGCCCTTGACAGGAATCATCGGATTGACTTCTTCATTTTTAAAGAAATTGAACTTTGCGTTGTGGCCAGTCTGGTCTGAATTTTTAACGAGGAGAGTTTGCCCAGCGCGCATTGTCATGATGTGAGGAACGAATGCACACTTCAAGTTGTCCATCGCGGGCTTGTCACTCGGTACTTTTTGCAAGTCTGGATGCAACTGCTTTGTCTCTAGTTTTGTCTTTTTGGAATCAATCAGAAAGACCATGTTTGCAATTGCTTTGGTAGCGGGATCCACGACCAAATCCTCTGACATGATTTTGTTCTGCATGCAGATTGCGTCTGCGTTGACCGTGACCTGCTTGGGCTTTGGAACCTCACCGTCCAATAAAACGGTCATGGTCAAATCGGCCCACTTTTGAGCATGCGCTGTATGCGAAAATCCAAAGCTAACTGCAAAAGCTGACGCGACGACTATAAATACTGATTTCTTCATTGAGAGACAAACTCCAGAGAATTTGAAAGTAGGCGGGAAGTCGGATGCCAAGCCAACTGGGCAAAAATCAAACTCCGACAGGCTCAATCCTATACGTGATCCCCAAATTTTCAATCGCAACCTCGCGAATTTGGTTATCATCATGGATATCGATGTTCACCTTTCCCTAACCTAATTCTAATATTCTCGCTATGTCCAGTCCTCTCCACCACCGAATGGTTTTGCTTGTTTTTTTGACGCTATTTACAGCACTGAGTCAAGCCACTGCCATGAGTCAATCCCCTAAAGCCAACGAGGATGAATCGCTCGTCGTGATGAGCCCGCTGCCAGATCCGTTGCTTCGCGCGGATGGGACCCGCATTACAGATTCAAAAGACTGGCCAGCCCAACGAGCAAGATGGCTTCAGATTATTGCTGAGCACGAATACGGACTCGCGCCGACCGAAAAAGCGGCAGTCACTTGGGAGCTTGTCGAACAAGGACTCATGAATAGCGACAAAACTAAGCGTCAGCAATTCGTTGTCCACCTCAAAACGGATGCGGCCTCCCTGGATATCGACTTTGTTTTGTTTGCACCCAATCAACCTGGGAAAGTCAAAGGAACGTTCCTTGGTTTGAATTTTCAAGGCAACCACACGATTGATTCCTCACCCGCTTTACGACTTCCCCAAAGTTGGGTGGCTAACGACCCAAAAACGGGCGTGACAGAAAATCGTGCAACGGATGGCAATCGCGGCGCGCAAGAACGACGATGGCCCATCGCTGAAATCAACGAACGCGGCTACGCAGTCGCGACGGCGTACTACGGGGACATTGACCCAGATTTTGACGATGGATTCAAGAATGGCGTCCACTCTCTCTTCCCGACACATCGAGCATCCTCCGAGCATCGCGATCGTTGGGGCACCATCGCCGGTTGGGCTTGGGGTCTTTCCCGGCTTATGGATGTTTTGATTCAACAACCCAATATCGATCCCAATCGAGTGGCCGTAATTGGACATTCACGATTAGGAAAGACGTCCCTTTGGGCAGGGGCATCTGACCCTCGCTTTTCCATTGTCATTGCTAATAATTCTGGCTGTGGCGGTGCCGCGTTGGAACGCCGCAATTTTGGAGAAGCCGTGGCTCGCATCAACACTTCTTTTCCGCATTGGTTTTGCCCCAAGTTCAAGGACTACAACCAAAACGAGTCTGCGATGCCATTCGATCAACATACGATCGTAGCTTGCATTGCACCTCGCCCGGTTTATATCGCGAGTGCGACTTTGGACCTTTGGGCCGATCCCAAGGGGGAGTACTTGAGCGGTTGGTACGCGTCACCAGTTTACCAATTGCTCGGTTACGATGGCTTGCCGTCGGCGGTGCCGCCCGCTCCCGACAACAGTGTCGGCGACCGCATAGGTTACCACAATCGCACAGGGGCTCACGATATTCTCTCCTACGATTGGCAGCAGTTTATGAACTTCGCT
>JAYVPE010000369.1:0-18915 GCA_043757575.1 Pirellula sp. | reverse complement strand
CGCAGATACGGCTCGGTCGCCGCCCTAGCCGAAGACATCCGGCGTTATCTGCGCAACGAACCCGTGGAGGCGGGTCCACCCTCGGCTGTCTATCGCTTTAAAAAATATGCGCAGCGGCATCGCGTCGGGCTGTTGACCTCGATCACGGTCGCGATGACGTTGCTGCTGTTGCTGGTAGCCGCATGTGTTTATTCCCTCGAATTACGACACCATAATCGTGAGCTGGCTGGAGCGCTTAGCCGCGCCGAATCGAGTGAGCGTCACAAGCGTCTGGAGAACTATGCCGGGCAGATTCGGTTGGCCGAGGGCCTGCGCGAGAACCGCCAATTCGTGATCATGCAAGAGACTCTTGCGGCCCAACTACCGTCCTCCGCCGCCGGAGACCTGCGCGGGTTTGAGTGGCGGTTCCTGTGGGCTGAAGCGATTAGAGAACCACGTCGACTGGCAACACATCACCCAGTATGGGCTGAAGTTCGGTTTTCGGCAGATGGGACCTATTTCTCGTCGATCGGCCGCGACATGGTCTTGAATACCTGGGACGCGACCACCGGACGACTTCTCAAAGCCTTTCACGTGAGCCTGGGAGAATCGTATCCCTTTCTGCTCAACCCAAAGTTTACTGGCGACGGAACACAATTGCTTTGCTTAGGCAGAAATCTCTCTGATAACAGCGAAACGCGTGAGTTCACCTTGTGGGATGTCGCCACAGGGCGGCAGCGCGGTCGTCACGAAGCGCCGAATACTGGGAATTACCAAATCATCAGTGTCGCCTCCGACGGCCGACGCGTGGCTTATGCCCCCTTGTCTCCCGAGGGTGAAACTCGACTGTGGAACATCAACAACCAGCCTAGTTTTTACAACACCGACGCCAGGCTGTCTCCCGCGAGTGAAATTCGACTGTGGAACACGGCAGGGGGGCAAGTAGATTCATTTCCGCTCGACGCTCCTTTGGACGCGAACTGCCTCGCACTCTCGGCGGATGGCAACCTTTTGTCTGTCGCGTTGAACATCCGCGCCGCCGCCGCCGAGGTAGTCGCTTTTCGCGTGGAAACATGGGATGTCATTCGCAGAAGCCGGGTCTCTCAGTCGGTCGACTTCGCAGGAGTTGCACAGGACTTGGCTTTCAGCCCGGACAACGAGAGCTTGGTCGTCGCCCAATCAATGGCGAGCGCCCCTATCGCGATTGTACTCGAAGCGCGCACAGGCACCGTGCGTTACCGGTGCGAGGGGCTGGGAGGCAAATCAATAATAACGGCAATTTCCCCTAACGGCGAACTGATGGCGATTGGCAGTCATCCGCCGTCTCCGATCACGTTCTGGGACTTTGCCACGGGCAAACGACTGCCGAAAGTCCTCGAGATAAAACCTCCCGTACAGAGCCTAACCATCTCGCCCGACAATCAAACCTTAGTTGTAGGAGCGTACAAAGGTGAAGGTCACCGCGTTGCCGACCTCTATTGGTGCACCTTGCGGGAGGAACGCCCCCAACTGACAACGCTCCTAGGGCATCCCCAGCAAGAAGCATGGTCAGTCGCATTTTCCCCCGACAGCCAGACGCTGGCAGTGGGATATGACGATGAAGTCGGTGGGGATGCCGAGACGCTGAAGCTCTGGGATGTGTCTACCGGAAAGGAACAAATCAACCTGAGTGGGCACAGCGCCATGGTGAGCGAAGTGCAGTTCCTTAGCGACGGCACTTTAGCATCGGCAAGCTACGACAAAACGGTGGCGTTGTGGGATATTCCCTCGCAAAGACCAAAGAAGACTTACCGCGGGCACACGGAGAATATCAAGTGCCTGGCCGTTTCACCCGACGGGTCGCTGCTGGCCTCGGCGGGATATGAAACTGTGATTCGGGTCTGGGACGTTCGGACAGGAAAGGAGCGATTTGCCATCCAAGGACAAAACAATCGCACGGGTCAAAAGAATTTACTGCATCGTCTGGCCTTCGACCCCCAGGGCAAGACTTTGGCCTCGTCTGACAATGGCGGTGTGCTGTGCTTTTGGGATATGGCAAACGGAAAGGAAATCCATCGCATTAAGCAGAACACGGAGATGATCATTGGCTTGGCGTATCGGCCCGACGGTTCGCTGTTGGCGACTGGGAACTACGACGGGATGGTCAATCTCTATGACCTCCATGCACTGTCGAGCGAGCCACGGACCCTCTTGGGCCACAAGGGCGAGGTCCGCTTTGTTGCATTCTCTCCCGACGGCAAGACCCTGGCGAGTGGCGGATTGGACGGCACGGTTCGCTTGTGGCACGTCGAGACCGGACGAGAACTACTCGTCTTCCGCGACCTGCCAGAGAAAGTCAACTCGCTGGCCTTTTCGCCGGATGGCCAGCATCTTGCTGCGGCCATCCACGATGGCAGTGTCCGCATCTGGCACGCCCATCGCTAACGCTTTGAGAGGCTGTGATTTTATGTGGGCGAGTCGCTCTGCGACTCGCGCCGACAGATGAAATTGAAGGCTGAAGATCTAAAATGATTCCGAGTTGCGTCGCAACTCGCCTGCGTTTCTAAAAAATCACAGCCTCTGAGCGTGCCACCCAGCACTAGTCTTTTCTAGCGAAATACAAAGCTGGACGACCTCCGTGAGCTGCGGTTCATTCAGGATTTTCGGCTAAAAGCGAAACCAATCCGCAGCGCCTATGAGTCCTCGTTTGTCTAGTGGATTGGGATCAATTTGGTCACCCCGCAGGCTGACTATTTAATTATTTTTCCATTTCTTCGTCTTCGCGTGAGCCATTTCTGTCGTGAAGCACGCATGCATAAATGAGGACGTCCGACTATCCAATGCTCAATTCCACATTCAGTATTCCTAAGGATCGAAAATGTTAACATTTGGTTGTAAGAACGCGATTGTGCGTCGCGCTGCCCTATTTGGTTTTGCACTGCTTGTCATCAACGCGGTAAACGCCCATCCGGCCTCAGCTCAGCCACCCCGGCCATTTGGCGGGCGTGTGGTTGCGAAATGGGATAACGTCTTCAATGCTGTTGGCGGAACAGCGAATTTTACTGGCACCAGCCAGATGCTCCACATGGGACGATCATCGCAGGCCGGTACGCTGAGCTTGGGTGCACCGACTCCAAATGGATTGCCTGGAAATGGCACCGTAACGATAAAAGCTGCGAATGGTGACACCGTGACGTTTACTTATACGGGATTCCTTAATCCGTACACTGGAGAAGGTAGTGGACCGCTCAAAATAGTTGGCGGCACGGGGCGCTTCGCAGGTGCTACCGGAGTCGGCACATTCTACGCGGTCATCGACGTAACCGCTCGCGCAAATCAAGCGATGACGGTTTTGCTCGACGGTGTAATCAGTTATTAAGTAAGCATCATTCGAGAAACAACTGTCGTAGCTGGACTTGTAAGAGTCCAGCATTGGCTGTACTTGCCCCGAAGTTTGAATGAATTCTTGCTCCCTTCCCCCCGGTACTCCGGCACAAGGCCCTTGGTCGTCAGTTGCTTTTGATGGGGGGCCCGGCCAAGCTTTTCGTTACGGAGTGTCAGGGCGAGATGACGTTTTGCCATCGACGCGGAACGGCTTCCCAGGCGCCCATGTAAGTTGCTTCCAATGGCACGTCGATATACATTTCCGGATACAGAAACACCGGCATATCAGGCAAACAATCACCGACAGCGAGCGGCTCAAGATAGGATCTCACTCGGTCATCGCATTCATATGCAAAAACACTCAGAGGCGTTTCAGGCGGTAGTCTTAAGGGGTCGTCCTGAAAGTCCTCTATAATGGCGGCGTGAAGCCCAAATGGATCGCGATTGCTGACGGGAATCGGGTCGACGATGAGCAAGTGGATCTTCTGCCTTAAAAGCTCTCGTGCTTTGGCCACAAAGCTGCGAAGTCCGTGGGCGGAATTCTTGTTTCCCGGTGAAACAATCTCGATCACAGCCACTACACGGTCGCCGCTAACATGATGGATAACAACCGCCTTCTGCTTACTCAGATAGAACTCTGTTTCCGTTTCTTGGTAAAGCTTGGTTTTCGGCCTAGTTTTGGTTGCGAGACCACCGCCGCCGAGCTCATTTTGGTCATCGCTTTTTAAGGCCAAAATATCCGGCCCGACTCCCACAGCGATTTGTTCTGGCAACGAGTAGTAATCCGTTGGCAATCGCTTGAGAAGCGCACGGTGAATCTCTTCGATCCATGAATGATGAAACGCATGGTATATCCCAGCGTCAACTCTTTTCCAGTCGTGCATCGGCATTAAATCTCCCTTACGATTTCTAATTCTATACCCTGTCGGCTGAACGAGAAAGCTCTCCGCAGTGGGACCGCATGCTTAGTCGGGAAGTAGCGAATCAACGGAACCGCGAGGAAAGTCATAAGTCGCTGGCGCCTTAGAGAGAGGGCCGAGTTAGTTGAGCCGCAACGCCTTAGCATGAGGGCCGGAATCGCAGTTGTTTTAATGGCGTTCCGGCCCGCACGCTTGCGCGCCTGCGGCTCAAAAAGAGCGCCATTGAACGCGAGCGCGCGAGCCGATCAGCGTCCCCTGCAGAAATCGCCGTGCTTTCGGTACTGGAATATACCAGCCCAGGGTGGCACTCCTAGCGGCTGTGATTTTATCCAATTCGACTCACCGGACGGCTCGCGCCGTTCCGCTTCCAAATGATAGCGGCAGGGCGCGAGCCCTCCGGTGATGATCCTTGCCAAAAAATCACAGCCTCCCAGAGCGATTGCGATGAGCGTGGGCCTCGAGTCCAACGCAATCGACACTTCACACGCCCTTCGTGCCTCAGAACAGCCGCTCAATCTACAGGTAAATTTCAAGTCGCCACCTACCCTCAATAAAAAAATTTACAAAATGGGCAGCCATTTTTGCGCTAGATTTCGCATTGGAGATAGTGGCAAAGGAACCAGCCAATCCTTTTGGTCTTTTTTTATTTTTTCTATTTCTTGGTCTTCGCGTGAGCCATTTTGGTCGCGAATCACGCATGCATAGCTGAGGAGCCTCTAATTACCTTAAGACGTTTCCCCAAATATTTTGAAAAGATCAAAAATTTCAGAGCCGTTATCGGGACGGATTTCGCACTGATGTCATTCGCGAAAGAATTTAGCTTCACTACTACTCGGAGACAACCATGGGATTCCTGACAAAGACGCTCAAAAAGTTGCAAATGGACCGTCGAAACCGACAAATCAGCGCGAATGCACGCCATTGCTTTCGCAACCGGCTCCGTTTCGAACAATTGGAGGAACGCAGGCTGCTGGCAGTGGTGAGTTATTGGACGGCTGATGGCACAGGCAATGATTCCGTAGGCTCAAACCATGGAACCTTGATGAATGGTGCCTCTTACGCAGCCGGTCAGATTGGCCAGGCGTTTAGCTTCGACGGCGTCGACGACCGAATCTTGGTCGCAGATTCGCCCAGCTTGGCACTCACTCATTCATTGACCATCGAGGGCTGGATTAAGGTTAATGCCTTTACAACAAGTCAAATCCTCTTCCGCGGCGACAGCCGCGGGGGTCTCGATCCCTATGTCCTAAATGTTTCCAGTGGGGGATTTCTCGGGTTTGGTGTTTCCTCGGAAACATTGGGATTCGCAACGGGGATTTCTGCGGCGGTACCGCTCGGGCAATTTGTCCATGTAGCCGCAACATTAGACGACGCCACCGGCCTAATGTCACTCTATGAGAATGGGGTTTTGATGTCCCAAACGACCACTTCTATCAGGCCGTTCGGTGCCTTGGACCCAACCCAGCAACCGGCGCTAGGTATTGGCAACGCGAATTCAACCTACAACACGCCGTTCAACGGCCTGATCGATGATTTGAAGCTGTATGACAACGCGCTCAGCGCCGCAGATGTTTTGGCAGATTTCAACGCTGGCAAGGGAAGCTTGCAGTCTTCCACCACGATTTCCATCAGTGACGACAACATCACCGAAGGCAACGCACATTTTAATTCGAGCTTGGGTTCATTGGTGTCTCAAGGCGCAAACGGCGGCCTTAGACGTTCGTCGGGCATGACTTACGGCCCTGATGGCAACTTGTATGTCGGAAGTTATGTTACGGACGAGATCCTGCGTTACAGCCCGACCGGAGCGTTCATGGGTGCGTTTGTAAGCAGTGGCAGCGGCGGCCTGAAAAGGCCAGCCGTCGATGGTTTGGCCTTTCGACCGGACGGATGGTTATATGTCGCGTCATACGACAATTCAAATGTACTGCGATTTAACGCAGCGACCGGAGCATATCATGATGTCTTTATTCCTTCGGGAAGCGGTGGGCTCACGCAGCCGCAAGGGATGACCTTTGGCCCAGATGGCAATCTCTACATCAGCAGCAGCGGGACAAACCAAATCTTGCGATATAGCGGCTCCTCAGGGGCGTACCTTGGCTCGTTCGTGGCAGCTGGCAGTGGCGGATTGAGTGGTTCTCGTTGTATGGTTTTTGGTCCCGATAGTAATCTATACGTTGTAAGCTCTAATACCCAATCCGTGCTGCGTTACAGCGGCTCGACTGGCGCGTTCATCGACGCTTTTATCCCGTCCAATCGCGGCGGATTAAGTGGTCCTGGTGAACTGCTATTCAACAATGGCAGTTTCTATGTCGCTAGTCAAGGTACGAAACAAGTGCTGAGATACGACGCCATGACCGGCGCATTTTTGGATGCTGTTGATCCAGCCAATAGCAGCGGGCTAGACCGACCCATTGGATTGCTTCTCGGTACCGACGGCTCACTGCTCGTCGGCGGCTATAACGAAATTAAGCGTTATGGCGCAACTACGGGTGCCGTGTTTAGCGTCAGCCTCTCATCCCCTTGGCCAGCGACCGTAACCGTTGACTATACAACTGCCAACGGCAGTGCGCTGACCAATAGTGACTACCTCAGCACGTCGGGAACATTTACGTTTTTGCCGGGCCAAATGAAGCAGACAATCGTCGTTCCCATCCTCGACGACTCGATTATCGAGCTGACCAAAACATTTAACGTGACCCTTTCAAACGCGAGCGGCGCAACGATTAGCCGTGCACAAGGTACGGGCACGATCATCGACGACGACACAAAGTTTTACGTCGTCGACGACGCTTCGCTTGACAAGACATTTGAGTACGGCAGCGGCACCGGTACGGCGGGCGAGAACTATGCGTTGAATAGCGGTAACACTGCACCACGTGGTGCGGCCAGCACCGCAGCCGGCAATAAAGTTTGGGTCGTCGACGTCAACCGTAAGGTCTATGTCTATAGCACCACCGGAGCCTTGCTCGGATCATGGACCGCAGGCAGTATGAGTGCCTCGGCTCAGCCTGAAGGGATCACGACAAATGGAACCGATGTCTGGATCGTCGATAACAAGACTGACAAAGTCTTCAAATACGTAGGAGCCGCGAGCCTTCTGTCGGGCAGCCAGACGGCGGCCAGCAGTTTTAGCCTGAACGGCAGCAACACGAACGGCAAAGGCATCGTCACTGACGGTGCTTCCCTCTGGGTTGTCGATGACGGCAGCAGCAGTGACAAGGTCTACAAGTACTCGGTCTCCGGCACCGCGATCGGGAGTTGGACCATCGATACTGCCAACTCGCATCCAACCGGCTTGACGATCAACCCAGCAAACGTGAGCGACATCTGGATTGTCGACAACGGCACGGACACAGTCTACCAATACAACGTCGCCGCAACCCGCATCTCTGGGAGCCAGATTGCCTCCGCAACTTTTGCCCTCGCCGCAGGCAACACCAACCCTCAGGATATTGTTGATCCACCAGCAGCAGGTATCGATATGGCCTCAAAGGTTGCGAACTTGGACAACCACAAGACACCCCAACTCAGCCAAAGTAGCAACTCATTGATTGCAAGTCCACTCGTAGAGTTCGCAAACCGAGCATCGTATGCAACCCGAATTGATTCTCAAGATCGAATCGTCATGACTACAAAGGATGGTTCGAACCAAAGCCAAACTCAAACGAACAAAGCGGTTGATCATCGAATGCAATGGGAGTCGTTGCCAGCGATAACACAAGCGGTCAAGAAGAACCATGATCAAGCGATTTTGGATCTCATGGAGGAATCGTTCGACAAAGGGCTGCTCGAGCATGTGTTGTCGTAGCGAAACTCGACAAGAGTTTTGGCTGCCCACAGATGACCTTCGTTCGCCCGGCGAGGGATTGCGTTTCTATGTTGTCGGATGAACCATAAAGGATTTCGCCTTGAACCGATTTGTTACTATCAATGCTGCGGAACTCAAACGCCTTCGTCAATTTCGAGGCTGGTCTCAACGCGAACTTGCGAATAAAGCTGGCTATACCGATCGACTGATTCGCAAGGCGGAGTCGGGAGGTAGCTTGGATCAAGAAACGATTTGTAATTTAGCGGAAGCGCTTTCCATCGAAGGGGATGTGGTTTCAATCCATTCTATTACGGTGGGTCAATTGTCTATGGCAAAGCAATTCATTGACGCTTACGACATATACGGCCAAACAATGCTTCAACATGTTGAATCGATCCTAGCTGACAACTTTGTGTTTCATGTCCCTGGAAATCCAAACGACGCTCCATTTATTGGAGACTGGTACGGAAAGACGGGTCTTAAGGATTTCTTAACGACCTTTTTCGGTATGGTGAGTCGCAATCCTGGAACATTGAAAGCGGTCTACACCGTTGGACACAACACCGTGTCTACTAGGTATGTCGACACGCTTTTCGTTCCGAATCAGCCTCCAACAGTACTATGGGTCAACATGCATTTTTACTTCGACAATGGGCTCATCGTTAGGGCCGAGGATCAGTACGATACCAAGACAGCATCAGAGACAAAACTACCGGTTCATAAGTAGGCGTAACACATTTTTAGATGTCGCAATAAAGTGTTTTGTAACCGCTTGATTGTGCGAATAGCGGGAACGGAGCAAGCCGTCTGCTTTCGAGTAACAGGAGGGCTCGCGCCTGGCCATATCTGTCGCGAAGCACGCATGGATAGTTGAGGAATCGCCCGTGCAAGATCCGCTGTTTTGAAACACTTATTTTATCCCACAGTGAATCTTCATTGCAAACCAGCCTAGTCCAACCAAGCCAGCCCAACCAGAAACGAGATCCGAATCATGAAGCTATCAAGCTTGTTGTCCACACTGACTAAGAAACGACCCGCAAAAGCAAACGATCGAGCTCGTTCATTTCGCCGACGGTTTATGATTGAGGCACTAGAAGATCGACGAGTACTGGCAACCTTTATGGTAACCCAGGTCGCCGACTCGGGAGTTGGGTCACTGCGTCAAGCCATCCTCGATGCGAATTCGACAACGAATGTTGGTGGAGCCGATTCGATCGTGTTCAACATCGGCGGTGGGGGAGTGCAAACCATCCAACTCGCCGCCGCCTTGGACGCGATTACAGATCCAGTGATCATCGACGGCACGACGCAACCGGGCTTTACTGGAACGCCGCTTATCGAGTTGGATGGAACTAATGCAGGAGCGAGCGCGAATGGACTAAACATTACCCCGGCAATACAACGGTTCGTAGTCTTGTAATCAACAATTTCAAGCAGCATGGCATTCTACTTTCGGGTGGCGGCAACAACTTGATCGTTGGGACATTCATCGGTGGCTCGCCCGCCCTGATCGTGGAGTCGGGCATCGTATTCATTAGTAACTCGACCTTTACCAACGCGACCGATTCCCCAACCATTCTCGTGACCGGTGGAAGTCTCAAACTTCGCAACGATACGGTCCAGGAGAGCACCGGTTACAACCAAGCGGCTATTCAGATCACAGGGGGAAGCGTGGACCTCGGCACGGCTGCCGTGGACCCCGGTGGTAACATCCTGAATATCAATGGTATGGGTCAGTTCATTGTTACCTCGACTCCCAACGCAGTGTCCGCCTACGGCAACACCTTGAAGGTCGATGGGGTTGCCCGCAACGCAGCGCCGGTGGTGGCCTCAATTGACCGCACAACACTGTCGGGCGCGCCTTCAAACGCGCACAGCGTTACCTACACGGTCACGTTTAGCGACTTCGTGATCGGGGTTGATGCCAGCGATTTTCAACTGAACAAAACCGGGAGTTTAGCCACGACATCGACGCAGGTGACTCCGATCAGCGGCTCGGTTTACGTGGTGACTGTGAGCGGCATCACCGGCGATGGTCAGCTTCGGCTAGACCTTGTGGACGACTTTAGCATCCATGATCTAGCAGGCAACAGGCTTGCCGCGTCCGCCCTATTTGAGAATCAACAGACCTACGCGGCCGGTAAAGGACCGCTTTCGCTGTTGATGGGCGACATCAACATCAACCATCAGGTCCCATCGTTGTTGCCCAGCATGGACAGAAACCTTGATATCGTGCTAAAGACCAGCGTGCAGGGCGGCCCAATCATTGGCTTAATGTTGGGCAATGATGATGGATCATTCCGTAACTTGATGACGATTGGCCCTGAAACATCATATCCGCCGCAACAAATCGTGGATTTCGATTCGGACGGCATTCCCGACATCTTGTTTCTCCTTGGCAGTTCCTCGCAGGCGATCGTTAACAATGTCGCAGTAATGCGAGGCAATGGGGATGGTACTTTTCAGTCCCCGACCATCATTTCGAATGCGACCAATGTAGGCTCGGCGATGCTTACGGACGTTACAGGAGATAGTATTCCGGATTTGATTCTGAGAAGCGACGTGTTCGCAAACAGCTTTGTTCGCGTGCAGGTTGGTAATTCCGATCATTCTTTTCAGAGCCCAAAGACCTTTACCACGGGAAATAGCCCCTATTCCATCGCAATCGCAGACGTAAACGGTGATCAAAAGCCCGACTTGGTTGTGGGCAATCGCGGCAGCGGCAGGGTGGTGGGATCGGTAGGGATTCTGATAGGCATCGGAGACGGTACTTTTCAAAATATGCAGACTGTTGGCACGGGCTCTCACTTTGTGAACTTTGTGACAGTAACAGATCTTAACCACGATGACTCACCCGACTTACTGGTGGATTATTTCGCTGGCAAAACCATACCTGACCCGCAAGATAATAGTAAAACTATAACCGTCGAGGATCGATCTGTTCACAACTTAGGCGTATTTCTGGGTGACGGCTTTGGCGCATTTCAGGACGAGCGGACCACCGCAGTGGAGACGACGGCGGACACTGTAGCCGTCGCTGATTTTGATGGCAATAGTTTTCCAGATTTGGTCTACCCCAACGGGCAAGGTGCCGTGAGTGTGCTGCTTGGCCGAGGCGACGGATATTTCAAGAACGCACAATTTTACGCTGCTGGTATCAGCACGCAGTCCGCTGTGGTGGCAGACGTAAACCACGACGGTAAACCTGACATCGTGGTGGCAAATTACTGGCACGACATCTACAATATCGGCAACAATATTGGTGTGTTTCTAAATGCAGTCCATGGGAATTACGTGGGGCAATTTTACAACCTAGACACAACACCACCATTGCTCACATTGCCCCCGGATCAGACATTCGAGTCATTTAGTACACAGCCGTTGACGGTACATTACGTCGAAGCGACCGCTACGGATGCAGTTAGTGCGAATGTAACGATCACCTACTCCGTTCCGCAAGACATGCAACTGCCCATCGGTACAACTGTGATATCTGCAACTGCGACAGATGCCGTTGGCAACCAGACGATAGGGACCTTCAGAATTATCGTTCTGCCACCTTCCTCGCCAAGTCCTTTTGTCGTGTCGATCGCGTCTTCAACGCCAATCTCTAACGGGATCGCTGTTTACACGGTGACTTTTAGCCAGTCTGTAATAGGGGTCGACGTCAGCGACTTCCAATTGGTTCGAACGGACACGGTAGAAGGAGGAACGATTCAATTTACGCCCGTCAGTGGTTCGGTCTACATAGTCACTGTTAGCGGCGTAACTGGCAATGGTACACTGGTCCTGAATTTGGTTGATGATGGCAGTATTCACAACCAAGTTGGCAGGCCGTTATCGCGACAAAATGTGTCAAGCAACTTCTATCAGCAAGCCATTCCAAATACGGGCCTGCCTTCGGCGGTTGCGGATGTTAACGGAGACGGCAAAGGCGATCTAGTTATCGGCAATAGTGTGAGATTGAATACGACGCCCACGGGCGCAATTACTGCATCATTTGCACCTGGACAGACGATCAGCACAATCGCCCCGAGTATGGTGACCGATGTAAACGGCGATGGGAAGCCTGACCTGGTATTCTTGTCCACCGACCCACAAAACGTTGATCGGGGATACGTCGGCGTTCGGCTGAATACGACGCCGTCCGGAGCCACAATTACGTCATTTTCAAATGAACAATCTTTCTCCGTTGGCGTTGCGACTTTCTCCGTTGGCGCTCCGCGGTCGGTGAACTTTGCAGACATTAACGGTGACGGAAAACCAGATCTCGTGATCCTCGGTCAGCTTTCTAGCGTGTCCGTGTTGGTAAACACAACGCCATCCGGATCAGCAACTCTTGCCTTCTCAAGTGAATATCTTATAAACCTAAGTGTTAACGTCACGGGTACAAACATCCCATTCGTTGTGATAGCCGACATAAACGGCGACAGCAAACCTGATATTGTTTTTCGCGACTTCGATCATAACTCAATCGTGGCAAATCTAAACCATACCACGGCCGATAGTCTCAGTCCCAACTTCGATCCTCCCCTCAGTTTCGCTATTGGTTCCGCTTTTTCCGCGAACCGAAACCTCACTGATACGCTGGCAGCAGGTGACATCAATAGCGACGGCAAGTTGGACCTTGTCGCAGCGATTGCATCATTCGCTTCTGTTTCCCCACCCTCCAAAGTGGCAATTCTTCGGAATGACTCTGCGCCAGGGGCATTCGTCAGCTCCTTCGCTCCAACGCAGTTTTTCACAAACCTGAACGCAGCAAGATCCGTCGGTCTCACCGATATCAACAGCGACGGTAAGCCAGATGTCGTCCTCTATGCGGGGACTTTGTCCGTTCAGTTAAACACCACGCCCACTGGATTTGATGCGGCCACTTTCTCTCTTGAGCAGGCGTTTAACGTTGGCCGCGTTGTTTCCAGCGTTCCTGGTGGTGTGACGGACATGAATGGTGACGGAAAACCAGACATCGTTTGCATTACGAGCGAATCTGGCGGAAATTTAGACACGATCGGCGTTTTCTTGAACGCCTACAATGCAAGTTTTTCAGGATTGACTTATATAGTATCAAGCATCCGTGGCACCGCAGGCAACGACACGATTGTCATCAATCCTGGGACGGCTCCGGGAAGCGTCAAGGCTACGGTCAACGGCGTCACACAGGATAATATTCAGCTCACCGAGTCGCTCCAAATACTAGGACTTGCAGGCAATGACACCATCACAATCAATGCCAGCCTGGCGAGTGGCATGAATATCGATGGAGGTGAAGATGCGGATACCGTTATTATTAACGCGGGCAACCTTACTGGAGCGGTGAGTGTGGCGGATAGCGGTTCCGCAAGCAATGTCGACAGTTTGAACGTCAATGGAACAGCGGGGAACGATACTTTCACCAAGAGCCTCTCTCAATTGATTGTGGTCAGCACGAGTACAGCCACGATCAACTACGCCGGAAACGAGCAGTTTACCATGGATGGCAAGTCAGGTGATGATAGTTACACAGTCGATTTCGGCGGTACGGCCCAGACGATGACGGCGGTCGCCGACAGTGGACTTGACATCGACTTTAACACCCTGACGGTTAATGGCACAAGCAGCGACGACTTCCTGTATAAGAACAGTGGCTTTGTGCAATGGAAACCGCTGGGTGGGGCTAGCTTCATCCAACGCCTCGATTTCAGCAATATAGATCTGACGAATCTTCTTGCAGGCGATGGGAATGACACGATCCATGATCCAGGCGCAAGTACGCAGATCTTCGGCGGTCGCGGAGATGATACCATCATAATCGACGCCACCACGGGTACTGGAGTAAGCGCGTTCGGTGGGGAAGGAAACGATAGTTACATCATCAACTTGGGAAGCTTGGCCGGGCCGGTGACAGTTACTGACTCAGCGGGCTCCAATACAGTGCAAGTTATCGGTACTCCTGGGAATGACGATCTGAAGCTGACTTCAACAGCGACGAGTTCGCAGTTGGCAACAGGCACGGGAGAAATCATCAGCCTCAACGTCGGCGGAGCGACGGCCACAGCCCTCAAGATCGACGGCGGGGGCGGTACGAACAGCGTCACCCTTCAGGGCGCCCCGCCCCCAGTTCAAGTTACCGCAACCCACGTGGCCCCAGTCATGGGGATGATCACCGCGCCTGTTGACCCTAAGCAGGTGTCGACAATCATCAACGTCAGCGCCTCGTTTACCGACATGGACCTCGGCGATCGCCACACGGCCGTCTGGAACTGGGGTGATGGCACTAGCACCAGCACCGGCCCCACGATAATTGTCACGGAGCCGAGCAGCTCTGCGCCTGGTTCCGTAACCGGCAGCCATGTTTACAGCAGTGCCGGGGTCTATATCATCACTCTCACGGTCACGGATATGTATGGTGCCTCGGCCAAAACAGTATTTCAGTACATCGTCATTTATGATCCGTCCGCTGGCTTTGTCACCGGTGGTGGCTGGATCAACTCACCAGCGGGCGCCTATGCCGCTAACGTGTTGCTTACAGGTAAAGCGAACTTTGGTTTTGAGTCCAAGTACAACAACGGCAACAGCGTTCCGACTGGTAACACTGAGTTCCAATTTAGCGTGGCCAATTTCAAGTTTAAGAGCACGGCCTACGAATGGCTCGTCGTCTCCGGTGCCAAGGCACGGTATCGCGGGACCGGCACGGTCAATGGGGCCGGCAGCTACGGCTTCGAGCTAACCGCCTGGGACGGCCAAGTTAGCGGCGGCGGTGGAGTGGACAAGTTCCGGATCAAGATCTGGAACAAGAATTTGGGCAATGGCGTCGTTTATGACAACATGATGAACGCCGCAGACGGAGCGGATCCGACTACAGCGCTCGGTGGCGGGAGCATTGTAATTCACAAGAGCGGCAGTAACCTTGTACTCAGTGCGGGTGTGAACGGTACTCCCAGCGGCTCGGCTCGGTTAACCGATTCTCAGCTTTCAACCGGTTTGGCAGATGCCATCGCAGCGTGGGAGACGCAAGATTTAACGTCAACTCAACTACGAGATTTGCAGGGGCTGACGGTGAGCGTTGCGGACCTACCTGGCAACCTCTTGGGACTTGCTTCCGAATCGACCAACTACGTTTGGATTGATGCTGATGCTGCAGGCTATGGATGGTCATTCTCGACAGAGGATCTGCGCTCTGGCGGGGTGGATTTGCTCTCGGTACTCACGCATGAGCTGGGCCACAAATTGGGCTATGACCACGACGTGATGGGCGAATCGTTGAACGTAGGTGAGCGGCATCTAGCGATGCAAACGAACCGAGTGATTCCTTACTATGCGGAACTAAGTAAGCTGGTGAAGAACGGATTGGGTACACTTATCCAGCAGCAGTTCAACCGCGATGTCGATTCCAGTCTTGATATTGGAAAGGTTCGCTCATCATCAACTGAGCGTAATGACAAGGTGGATCAATCTTTAAAAGACTGGTCCGACGACAATAGCTGGGCAGTCGGGTCGAATGGGTATTCAATACTGGATGAGCCCCAGAGCTTGCGAGGACGCAAAACGCTTTGGTACGCGAATGACAAATTGAATGAAGATCTGCTCGATGAGCTTTGGGCTAATGGGGATTTTTAGGAAATCCCGAGCGATTGGAGAGTCTGAACTATACGAAAATCCGGGGATATTGATCGATGGATTTTTTGCCTTGGCCAGTCACCAGCGATGATAGCGCGGCGGTGACTGTGAGTATAAAACTGATTCCAAGCGGTAAACCAACTGCGATTCCTCAGACGTTGGCTTCGATGAAGACTGTTGTAACGCCCCGCGGACGAGTCGCATCTTTGTGTAATGCAAATAAGCGAAAAACCATTGCGGCCAATTCATCGGCAGGGGAGTACCAGTCATGCCAACACAACTTAGCGAATTGCATTTGCCGCTGAAATAAGTCAGAACCTTCGACTCTTCGAAAAAAACGAATTGATTTTTTAACGATGCCAACTTTGGAACAACAGCTGTATCCATCTTTGCGATTTCCCGAGTGGGCTGTCACTAACGGCGATATTCCAAGCGTAACAATTTTGAGTCGGGACGCTCGATAGCGAATTGCTCGTCGCTGTTGCCATTCGCTTATCGATGGCACATCGCCCCGCATTCGCCGTCCCTAAATCATTGGTTTTGTGCTTTTGTTGTCTTGTTATAAGACGCTCTGGCACGAAACTGAGGCATTGAACAGTCAACCAAACGAATCCAAGCATGGCCGACCAAAACCCGCTGGAAGCAACGCATAGTTTCACGCCCGACCCCGATGTGTCACCCACTTACGCTGCGGACCCGCCGGGTAACGCTGCGCCCGGCAAACATCCCCAACGGATCGGGCGGTACCGGATCGAGAAAGTGCTTGGGCAAGGAGGCTTCGGTCTCGTCTATCTCGCTCACGATGAGCAACTGAACCGCTCGGTCGCCATCAAGGTGCCGCACGCCAAGCTGATCTCCAAGCCCCACGATGCCGAAGCGTATCTGGCTGAGGCTCGCACGGTCGCCAGTCTAGATCATCCCGGTATTGTCCCCGTTCACGATGTCGGCAGCACGGACAACTGTCCCTGCTACGTCGTCTCTAAGTACATCCCAGGAACGGATCTCGCGACGAGGCTCAAGCAGAGTCGGCTCAAAAATCGGGACGCTGCCGAGCTGGTAGAATCCGTTGCGGAAGCTTTGCGCTATGCCCACAAGCAGGGAATCGTGCATCGAGATATCAAACCAGGCAACATCCTAATCGGCAAGGACGGTAAACCCTACGTTGTCGATTTTGGTTTGGCTCTGCAGGAGGAGAACATCGGCAAAGGGCCGAAGTTCGCCGGCACACCCGCCTACATGTCTCCCGAACAGGCTCGTGGTGAAGGCCATCGGGTTGATGGTCGGAGCGACATTTTCAGTTTGGGTGTGGTGTTCTACGAGTTGCTGACCGGTCGTCAACCTTTTCGGGGCGACACGCTGCCAGAAATTATGGAGCAGGTGACCAGTTACGAGCCAAAGCCGCTGCGGCAATATGATGAGAAGCTGCCGAAGGAACTAGAACGGATCTGTCACAAGGCGATGTCAAAGAGGGCTACGGGGCCTCTGGCTGCGGCAAGTCCTCGCTGGTCAAAGCGGGACTGTTGCCTCGACTGTCCGAGGATGTAATCCCGGTATACATCGAAGCCACACCGGAGAAAACCGAAACTCGGCTGCTGTATGGTCTGCGAAAGCGATGTCCGGCATTGGATGACACTTTAAGCCTCAAGGCCACACTGGCGGCGTTGCGCCGAGGCCAAGGCATCCCGGACGGCAAAAAGGTGCTGATTGTGCTTGACCAGTTCGAGCAGTGGTTGCACGCCAAGAAAGAACAAGAGAACACAGATTTGGTACGAGCACTGCGGCAGTGCGATGGGGGCCGGGTGCAATGCATCGTGATGGTGCGGGATGATTTCTGGATGGCCGTGACTCGGTTTCTCAATGAGCTGGAAGTCGAACTTGCGCAAGGTCAAAACCTCGCACCCGTTGACCTGTTTCCTATCCGTCATGCTGAGAAGGTTCTGGCGGCGTTTGGGCGCGCATTTGGAGTTTTGCGGGATAATCTCAATGAAGTAAGCAAGGAGCAAAAAGACTTTATTCAACAATCGGTTGCGGGGTTGGCTGAAGAAGGCAAGGTCATCTGTGTGCGTTTGGCTCTCTTTGCCGAGATGATGAAGGACAAGGCGTGGACGCCAGCGACACTTAAGGAAGTCGGTGGCGCGAAAGGGGTCGGCGTCACATTCCTAGAGGAGACATTTAGCGCACAATCCGCTAACCCCAAACACAGGCTGCACCAGAGATCCGCCCGTGCGGTCTTGAGGGACTTGCTCCCCGATTCCGGTACGGATCTAAAAGGGACCATGCGATCGTATGCTCAGTTGCTGGAAGCGTCAGGCTATGGCAATCGCCCGAGGGATTTCGACGGCCTGGTTCGCATTCTAGACAGCGAGATTCGGCTTATTACCCCGACCGACCCCGAGGGGGAGGATGAAAGTGTGAGGGGTGCAGGAAGAAGTGCGAAGAGGCAAGAGGCCAATGCTGGTTCCTCCCTCACTCTTCGCTCTTCACAATTCTTCCAGCTGACGCACGACTATCTCGTCCATTCGCTGCGGGACTGGTTGACTCGCAAGCAAAAGGAATCGCATCGCGGCCGAGCGGAATTGAAACTGTTTGATACTTCGCTGACGTGGAATTCCAAACCGGAAAACCGCTTCTTGCCGTCGCTGATCGAATGGCTAAACATCCGCATGCTCACGAACAGCAAGGACTGGACGGACCCGCAGCGCAGATTAATGCGAACTGCCGATCGGGTCTATGGTCTTTGGGCTACGGGAATTTCACTGGTTCTGATTGTTGGCATCATTTCTGGCATCGGGATTCGCCGCAATGTGTTGGCCGAGCGCGATCAAACGAATGCAACACGACTAGTGGAAGCGTTGGTGAAAGCCGACACCACACAGGTCCCGGACATCGTGAAACAATTTAGTGATTACCGGAAATGGGCTGACCCGCTATTAAAGAACAGCTTATCCTCGGCGGCTGATGATTCCGTTGAAAAGCTCCATTTGTCATTAGCTCTGCTGGATCAGCTTCCTGCCATCTGCGAAGCGCTTCGGCCAAGTGGCTACCGCCCAACCCGAGTTCGCCCGTTCAAAGTACCCATCACGCTCCGCCGTGATGCAGTCACAGAGCCTCACGCGGAGCGTGAGGAGTACAATATGACATGCTCACTTGCTAGTAGCCACATTGGTTGGCAGGGGGAGTTTGGATAATTCTCAGATTGAGTGGCAGAGGAATTTCTAATCCAACCCCGCCTTAAACCCAGCCATA
>JAYVPE010000368.1:0-4984 GCA_043757575.1 Pirellula sp. | reverse complement strand
GGCCATGGTGGCGTGGACCAAGTCGAAACGGAACCGCTTCGCCAAATCAAGTTCCACCTGCAGTTTGGAGTGCGGATCGCAATATTATTTGGAAGGCTCCCATAATTGGGCGAGGACATGGCTCGCCAACTTTGGTGGGAGATCGAATTTTTCTCCAGACCGCTGATGAATCCAGCGGTGCTCAGATGGTCTTGTGCCTGAGTCGTTCCACCGGCAAACAGCTTTGGAATACGGTCGTTCATGCAAGCGGCGGGATGCGGAAAAATAATAAATCTACCGCAGCATCAAGCACGCCAGCGTGCGATGGTGAACGTGTGATCGTCAATTTCCCAAACGATGGCTCGTTAATGACGACGGCGTTGAGTCTGGATGGACAGCAAATTTGGCAGACCAAAATTTGTGATTATGTCGAGCACCAAGGTTTCGGTTCCTCACCTGCTCTCTACCAATCGCTTGCACTCATTTCCGCAGATAACAAAGCTGGGGGCGCGATTGCTGGCCTTGATCGAACCACAGGTCAGATCGTTTGGCGTCGTGAACGGCCCAAGCTTCCCAACTATCCTTCGCCAATCTTGCTCCATGTCGCCGGCAAAGATCAGTTGGTAATGACTGGCTGTGACTTGGTCTCAAGCTTTGATCCGCTGACCGGAAAAACATTTTGGGAAATTGCGGGTGCCACGACGGAATGTGTAACATCGACAATTACCGATGGAAAACGCGTTTTCTCGAGTGGTGGTTATCCGAAAAACCACATGTCAGCGGTTTCTGCCGACGGTTCGGGCAAGCTTGAATGGGAAAATGAAAGCCGTGTCTACGTGCCATCCTTGCTCGTTCGCGACGGGTACTTGTATGGAGTCTTGGATGCTGGAATTGCTGTCTGCTGGTCAGCCGAGACTGGCAAAGAGCTCTGGAAAGCTCGTTTGGGTGGCACGTTTACTTCCTCGCCCGTGCTCGTCGGCGATAAAATATTTGCAACCAATGAATCGGGCGATACGTTTGTGTACCGAGCCGATCCACAGGAATATATTGAGCTTGGCAAAAACCATTTGGGCGATCAAATACTGGCCACGCTGGTAATATGCGATAGCCGAATTTACTATCGTGCTGCAACACTCAACGGAACAGACCGAGAGGAGTTCCTATTTTGTATTGGCGAGAAGTAAGTGGGAACCATTTCTCAGGAACCAGCTACGCTCATTTTCAAGCTCCAGGGGTTATTGATTTAATGTAATTTACAAAAACAGTAATTAGCCGATGGGCGTTAGCCCCGGTTGTTGGCGATTAAACCGGCGCTAACGCGGTACGGCTAATTAAATCAACAATCCGTTCCAACTTCAGGGGACGGTAAGCGGAGCTTACAGAGTGTGCGTTTCCAAGTCGGAGCTTGGGAACGAGTGGATGCATTTACAGCACTACGAAAACCAACCGTGCAACAACTATCAGGATCGAGTAAGACATGGCACAAGCGATCGTTGACCCGGAGCAGCTTCGTAATTTCGCGATGCAACTAAAACGGTTTTCCGGCTTGCTTGCAGACGCTTCCGGTAAGCTGTCGCAACAGATGCAACAGCTTGCAACGTCGTGGCGGGACCAAGAGCACTTGAAATTTTCTGCTGACTTTGAGAAAGAAATGAAGCAATTGGTGCGATTGATTGAGACGAGTGAACGGCACGTTCCCTATCTCATGCGCAAAGCTGAATTGATCGAGGAGTATCAACGGGGCAATGGCTGAAGCGAACGTCAGGAGTCTGGATGCGATCGAAATCTTTATTGAGTCGATTGGCAAACTGCGCCACGACACACGTAAGCAAACTGACGAAATTCGTCAACAGTTCCAGCGCGTTACTATCTGGCTCGAAAAGGAATTGCCCGAATATTGGTCAAACGAGAAACGCATTGCGGAGACCCGGTGGGTCGAAGCGCGCGAGGAATTGCTGAGGTGTACTGCCAAGACACGGGCTGAGGACGAAACGTCATGCTCCGTGCAACGAAAAGCGCTTCGTAAAGCTACCGAACGGTTTGCTTTGTGTGAAGAACGAATGAGATTGATTCCGAAATGTTTAATGCAGTGGAACCAATTCTTGCAAGAGATTTCGACCGACGTGAGACAAATAGATGACCTAGGCGAGTCGACTTTACTCAACGCTTGGACTCGATTACAAACGACCCTCGATACCCTCAAGAAATACGCCAACCAATGACAGCCCAGATTGTTTCAACGTTGAGTCCACCATTATTGGGCATCGACATGGCGATTGACGCACAACGCAAGCGACGACGCACATTTGCTATTATTTCGCACCCAGACGCGGGCAAAACCACACTGACCGAAAAGCTGTTGCTCTATGGAGGATCGATCGAGGTTGCTGGAGCCGTTCGTGGTCGTAAATCGCAGCGAGCCGCAACTTCCGATTGGATGGAACTCGAAAAGCAGCGTGGAATTTCAGTCAGTTCAACAGTACTCACCTTCGAGTTTGAAGGCTGCCAGATCAATCTTTTAGACACTCCTGGACACCATGATTTTAGTGAAGACACCTATCGCACGCTGATGGCTGCAGATGCTGCGGTGATGGTTATCGATTTGGCTAAAGGGATTGAGTCACAAACCGAAAAGCTGTTCAAAGTTTGCGCATTGCGGAAGATCCCCGTCATAACGTTTGTAAATAAAGTGGACAGACCGGGACGCTCCCCCCTGGAAATCATCGCGGAGATTGAGCAGAAATTTTCGATCGAGCCCGTCCCTCAGAATTGGCCATTGGGGAGCGGCAAAGGGTTTCGCGGTTTCGTTGATTTGAACCAAGACGATATTCACCTTTTCAACGAACGAGATAATGACCGCAGAGTGTCTGCCTTGGTAAAGCAGTGGTCAGACTATGCTGAAAACCACGAAGATGCCAGCTCGGAATCCACAAGTGATCTAACTCAAACGCTTTCTCGATCCTTGTTGGATACGACACGTGAAGAAGTCGATTTAGTGCGACTAGCTGGTGCGAAGCTTGAAGCATCAAGGTTCCTTCGTGGCGAACAGACTCCCGTATTTTTCGGAAGTGCTTTAACGAATTTTGGTGTCGAACATTTCCTGAAAGGTTTTCTAGAGTTATGCCCACCTCCAGGCGATCGACTGAGCAATTTGGGTATGGTGCGGGCGAGCCAGCCTGATTTTTCCGGCTTCATCTTTAAGATCCAAGCGAATCTAGACCCGAGGCATCGAGATCGCGTTGCCTTTCTTAGAATCTGTACAGGCAAGTTTCAGAGAGATATGGAAGTGGTTGTGGCTAGAAGTGGTAAGCGACTTCGTATACCGCGAGCGTTACGCATTTTTGGACAAGATCGTCAGACGATTGACGAGGCATTCCCAGGCGACATCATAGGAGTGGTTTGCCCAGGCGAGTTTCAGCTCGGGGACACGCTTTGCCAGGGATCGACCATCCATTTCGAACCTTTGCCACAATTTTCGCCGGAGTTTTTCGCCATTCTGGAGTGTCCGGACACGTCGCGTCGTAAGCAATTTGATCGAGGGCTCAAGCAGCTAGTGGAGGAAGGAGCCATTCAAGTCTTTTATGAAGCGAAAGCAACGCGTCGTGAAATGATTTTGGCAGCAGTGGGCGAATTGCAATTCGATGTCGTCCGATTTCGACTTGAATCCGAATACAATGCTCCTACGTCCCTTAGCTGGCGTCCGTACAAGTTGGCAAGGTGGTTCAACGCCACTGTCGAAGAAACGAAGAACCTAAAACTGTCTTACGCAGCAAAATTGGTCTGCGACCACTTTGGTCATGATGCAATATTGTTGCAGTCAGAATGGGATGATAAAGTGTTGGAGCGTGAAAACCCTAAGATACGCTTCTGTTCTATCCGGGCTTCGACTTTTGAGCAAACGTAAACGACGCCAGCTTTTTTAACTTTTAAGTTGGAGTCGTAAACACTCCGAATCGCGCTCAGCCATCATGCGAACTATCATCGAGTAATTGTCCGAATGATTCCACCCGATATCAGAGTCGTGATATTGGCCAAGACGACTGGTACCGTTAACCCTCGTCGGTAGGCAATGTACTTCGCCGTCCACTCAGGGTGGAATTTCTCTTTGTATTGTCGCAATCCTTTAAAATTATAGAATTGCTCTCCATGTCGAAATGCAAAGCTTGCCGCCTGTGACCAAATGGGAGCTAAAGGTTGCAAGTCGATTCCGGAAAGTGGAGCCATTCCAAGATTGAACCATTTGTAACCCATCGAAGAACCGCGGAGCATCAATTCGATGAACAAGAACTCCATGGTCCCCTCGGGCGCTTTGGAACAAAATCGCATCAAGTCCAGCGACATTTCGTGATTATCGGCTCCATACCATAAGTTAGCAAACGCTACAGGTGACCTGTCTTTATAGACAACGGCAATTGGACTACCGCGAAGGTAAGACTCATTAAAGTTGCCAAGCGAAAAGCCTTTTTCAGCCGTCTTCTTTTCGCCTAACCATGCTTCCGAAATTCGTCGTAATTCGTTCATTACTTCGTCTGCAATCGGAGGCTGTACAATTTCGACCTTCAGCCCCGCATCTATGCCTTGTTTGTAGCCGCGTCTGAGGTTCTTTTTGTTGCCTCCCTCCAGTGTAAATCCAAGAAGTGGGACGCATGCTTCCTCACCTAGCTTCATTAGCGACAATCCAAGATCAACATAAAGACTGATGCGTTCTTCTGTGATCTGATAGAAGACGGGGATCCTACCATCCACATCGCAAAGTTCAAGAAAATCCCAAGCTAGCTCGCGCGATGCCTTGCGGGAGCCAACCGGATCACCAAGTGCGATATAGCATCGACCCTCGACGCCGAACATGATAAACGCATCACGCGTCGGGCTGAACAAGAATCGCTTGTCGCCAAGCAATGCCAAGTGAGACGATGTTTCCCGGCATCTTGCAACAATCGACCTGACGTCTTCGAGGTCTTGCCTGGAAGGTAACTCTGGAGGTCTGGCCCAGGGTTTTAACAAC